>CBIHRE010000665.1:0-3003 GCA_966212385.1 uncultured Akkermansia sp.
GTCCGCCAGGACGACCCGAGCTGAGAACGTCGCCCGCCCGCGCCGATCATCACCTCCCTGCACCCGCCCGCGCCATGTCTGCCGCCGCCCCTTTCGACATCGCCATCCTCGGCGGCGGCCCGGCCGGCCTGGCCACGGCCATCGCCTTGAAACGGCAGGCGCCCGACCGCTCGGTCGTCGTGCTCGCGCGCTCAACCGCGCCGCGGGAGAAAATCGGCGAAACGCTTCCGCCCGGCGCGCGCTCCGTCCTCGCCGCGCTCGGGCTCTGGGAAACCTTCGTCGCCGACGGCCACCGCGCCTCCCACGCCTCCCGCGCCGCGTGGAGCTCGCCCGAACCCTACGACAACGAGTTCATCTTCCACCCCGACCAGCGCGGATGGCTTCTTGACCGCCCGCGTTTCGACGCGCGACTCGTCGCCGAAGCGACCGCTCTCGGCGTCGCAGTCTGGACCGACATAAACGCCTTCGAGTGCGACCCCATCGCGCCCTCCTCGCCCGACGCCCCCGCCTGGCGCATCCGCGCGACGCCTTCGTCCGCGGCGGCTTGGGGTGGCATGGGCGTCCCGCCCATGTTCCGGCAGCGGTCAGGCGTGCCGCCTGACCCCCACCGGCGTCCCGCCCGTGCCACGTCGGTATCGCCCGCTTCACCCGTTTCCTCCCCCGCTGTTCCCACCCTGACCGCCCGCTTCGTCGTCGACGCCACCGGCCGCGCCGCGCTCCTCGCCGAGCGCCAAGGCGCGACCCGCATCGCCGATGACCGCCTCGTCGCGATCACCCGCCTCTACCACGACGCCGCCGAGGCCTTCGCCGAAAATCCGTCGCCGCTCGTCGAAGCCTGCGAAACCGGCTGGTGGTATTCCGCCCCGCTTCCTGGTGGACGCGCCGTGGCGACATTCTTCACCGACGCCGACCTCGCGCGCGAGTTGCGCGCCCGCGACACCGACGCGTGGGAAGCCCTGCTCTCCCACGCCCCCCACACTCGCCGCCGCCTCGCCTCTGTCCTCGCCCGCGCTGACGCGGATACGGCGGGCGCTCCCAGCCTGCGCCCCGCCGACTCCGTCATCCTCGACCGCCTCGCCGACGCGAACGCCGGCGCCGGCTGGCTCGCCGTGGGCGACGCCGCCTCGACCTTCGATCCGCTCTCCTCGCACGGCATCGTGAAGGCCCTGCGCCAGGCGACCTTCGCCGCCTACGCGATCGACGACCACCTGCGCGGCGTCCCCGTCGCCTTGGAAAAATACTCCGCCCTGCTTCGGCACGAGTTCTCCGAGTTTCTCACCTCCAAGCGCGAATTCTACCGCGAGGAAACCCGCTGGTCCTCCAGCCCCTTCTGGCGACGCCGCCACGGCCGCGTCTGGCTCTCGCCCGACGCCGAGCTCGAACGCGCCGCTCCGCGCCGCGGCCTGCCCGCCGCCCTGCATCTCTCTCCCGCAGGCCAAGCCCGACTCTGGCAGGCCTGCGACCGCCGCCGCCCTTCGCGCGAGGTCGTCGCCCGCTTCTCCGGCGATGTCACCGGCGCCGCCGTCCCCGGCATGCAGGTCATCCTCGCGCTCCAGCACCTCGTCGAGGAAGGCGCCCTCGTCCGCCACGCGTGATTCCCCGCCGCCGATGACCACGCTCACCGCCACGCCCGCTTCCGCCTCCGCCGCGCCCCTGTCGGCGAACGCCTGGTGGCTGCGCGCGCTCGGCGTGCTCGCGATCATTCTTCTCCTTGCGACGGCCCTCTGGCTCGCCTCGCAAAACGCCGGCATCGCCCGCCTCTACCAACCCGCGACGCTCGGCATGGCCTTCGTCGCCGGTCTCGTCACCGGCTCTCACTGCCTCGGCATGTGCGGCGGCTTCGTCCTCTGCTACTCCGCCCGCGCGCTGGCCCGCCCGGATGGCTCCGCCTGGCGCGCGCACCTCGTGTATGCGGTCGCCAAGACCCTTTCCTACGCCGCCCTCGGCGCGGCCTGCGGCGGCCTCGGCCGCGCCGTCTCCGCGCTCGGCTGGGCCCCTGGCGCGGCCGCCTTGGGCGCGGGTCTGTTTCTCCTCGTGCTGGGCGTCCACCTGCTCGGCTGGCCCGCTTGGCCCGCCCGCTTCCGCCTCGCCCGGCTGGATCGCTTCGCCCTCTGGCTGCGCACCCGCGCCCGCCAATCCGCCAACCCCGCCGCCCTCGGCGCCGCCAACGGCCTCATGCTCGGCTGCGGCCCGCTCCTCGCCATGTATGCCGCCGCCGCCGGCACCGGCAGCGCGCGCGAAGGCGCCCTCCTCCTCGCCGCCTTCGGCCTCGGCACCCTGCCGGTCATGCTCCTCTCCGCCTGGCTCGCCGGCTCCTTCCTCGGCCATTTCCCGAGCCTGCTCGCCCGCTCCGCCGGCCCCGTCGTGCTCATCTGCGGACTGCTCATGATCCAACGCGGCTGGGTCCTCGCCGCGCCGACCATCTCCGACTCGCCCTTCGCGTCCGCGTCCTCCGCCGCACGACCCGCGTCCGCCGTCGCGTCGCAGCTCATCCGCATGAAAGCCGAGGCCGGCGGCTGGTCGCCCGACCGCTTCGAGTTGAAGCGCGGCGTGCCCGTCCGCTGGGTCATCGACGGCCGCGCCGCGAGCGCCTGCACCGCCCGCCTACGCGTCCCCGCGCTCGCCCTCGACGTCACCCTTCTCCGCGACGCCGACACCGTCGTCGAGTTCACCCCCGCCGCCGCCGGCGAACTCCCTTGGAGCTGCTGGATGGGCATGGCCGACGGCCTTTTCACCGTCGTCGAGCCCGCCACCGCTCCCGCCCCTGCCTCCCTTTCGACCAAACCCGCCAACCCCATCCAACCATGAACCTCCCGGCTTCCCGCATCGTCGCCCGCGCCCGTCCCTTCGCCACCGCCGCCAGTCTCCTCTGCGCCGCGTTGTCCGCCCCCGCCCAGAACTGCCCCGCGCCCCAGAGCTGGTTCCCTCACAGCCAGACGCCCCCGCCCAATCCCAACATTTTCCCCGGCAACACCACCGCGACCGACTGCGATTTCCACCAAT
>CBIHRE010000666.1:0-3003 GCA_966212385.1 uncultured Akkermansia sp.
CGGCGGCGTCGTGCACGAAGCCCTCGATCGCCTCATGGCCGTAGTTGTAGGCCCACGACGTGAGGAAAATGCCGCGCAGCAGATTCGTGAGCACCGCGAAGCACATCGAGGCGGCCACGAGCGCGACTTTCTTCCACACCTTGTCGAGAAACACCGCCGCGAGGAAGGAGCCGGCAAAAAGACAGGCGGTGAGGGACCGGATGCCGGAGCAGGCCTCCTCCACGCCCACCTGATTGGCCTTCCCGTCCACCACCGGCGGCAGCACGAGCACGTTGCCGCGCTGCTCGATAGGCAGGCCGAGGATGTCGAAGACGAAGAACACCACGCTCGTCACCTTGCGCAGCAGAAAGAGGCTGAGGTTTTGCTCCACGATCGAGACCATCGGGGCCGACACCAGCCACACGAGCACCGGGAAAATGAACAACGACACGAGCCGCACCCGCGCGTCCTCGAAAAGCCCCGCTCCCGGCTTCGTCGACGGAGCCTCGGGCGTGTTGATGAACATCAGCGGCAGGAGCAGCGAGATCGTGCCCAAGGTGATCGCCAGCGTGCCCGGAAACGACGGACCCGCGCCGGCCCGATAAAAGGAACCGAGGAGGAAAAGCGCCGCGCCGCCCAACATCGCGCCGTAGGCGATCACGTTGAGCAACAGGCCCGCGCCGCGTTTCGTGCGAGGGCTCTCCGGGGCCCCGCAAGCCGCCGCCGCCGCGGTGATGCGCGGCCAGCGATCATGAATCACGAAGGCCACGAAGGCCGGCACAAGCCAGCCGAAGCCGTAATCCTCCTTCGTGCTCCACCAGTGCGATTGATCCCAGGAGACGAAGCCCCAGAACGCGAAGGCGACCAGCAGGGCGCCGGCGAAGGGCATGGGGACGGCGGCGACGAACTTCTGCCAGGTTTGCTTCATCGGGGATGGATAGGAGGGGAGGAATCCGGGGCGGAGACTCAAGCGCTCCGCAAGACGCGTGCAACCGAACGGTCATGCGCCCGGCTAAGCAAGATCAGGGACGCGAGCGCCCCCGCAAGCGCGCAGGCCATGTCGCTCTGCGTGTCCCAAACGTAACCCTGGGTCCCGAGAAAGGCCTCCGCCGCCTCGCCCGTGGCCGCGGCCGCCGCCCACTCGATCAGCTCGTAGATCGCGCTAAAACCGAGCGCCACGCTCCCACAGAGAAAACCCAGCCATGCGCTCGCCGGCCGGCCGCGCCCATCGCCGAGCGGCGAGGTCCGCAGCAAGATCTCGCGCGCGAGCAGCGCCGGCACGAAGCCCTGCGCGAAATGCCCGAGCTTGTCGTAGTCGTTGCGCGTCCCGCCGATCGCCGCGCGCACCCACTCGCCGAGCGGCACCTCGGCGTAGGTGTAGTGCCCGCCGACGAGCAGGATCGCCGAATGCAGCCACAAGAGGACGAGAAGAAGCCGCGAGAGTGGAAACCGCCCGCGCAGCGCCCACGCCGTCGCCAGCCCGACAAACACTGGCACGACCTCCAACCACCACGTGAAACGGTCCTTCGGCCCCCACGCCGACCAAGCCACGACCGGGGCGAGCGATATCGAAAAGAGGATCAAATCCCGAGTGCCTGAGGGGCGGAGCGACATGGGAAAAGCTGAACGATTTGGAATTTCAGGTGGACGGGCGGGTCCCTCCGCCCGTCGCGGAGGCTCTCGAGCGGCGGGCGCAGGGACGCGCCCGCCCACCTCTGAGAGACAAACCCGGCGACTCAGGCGGCGGTGAAAACCAGCGAGCAGTTGGTGCCGCCGAAGCCGAAGCTGTTGGCGAGCGCCGCCTTCACCGGCTTTTTCACGGCGGTGTTGGGGGTCACGTTGAGCCCGAGCGCGGCGATGGCGGGATCGATTTCCGAGAGGTTGATCGTGGGAGGCACGACGCCCTCCTGGATCGCATTCACCGCGGCGAAAGCGCCCATCGCTCCGGCCGCGCCGAGCAGGTGGCCGGTCATCGACTTCACGCCGCTCACGTGGAGCGAGGCCTTGTTTTCGGCGAACACGTTCGCGATCGCCGCCGCCTCCTCCCCGTCGCCACCAGGCGTGGAGGTGGCGTGCGCCGAGACGTAGTCGATCGCCGAGGGCGCGAGGCCCGCGTCGGCCAGCGCCGACTTCATCGCACGGGCCGAGCCCTCCGCGCCGGGCGCGAGCGAAGACAGGTGGTAGGCGTCGGCCGAGGCGCCGTAGCCGGCGAGTTCGGCGTAGATCCGCGCGCCGCGGGCGATGGCGTGTTCGCGTTCTTCGAGGACGAACACCACCGCGCCCTCGCTGAGCACGAAGCCGTCGCGGTTGGCGTCATAGGGACGCGAGGCCGCCTCGGGGGCGTCGTTGCGCGTCGAGAGCGCTTTCATCTGGGCGAAGGCGCCCACGGCGAGCGGCGTCACGGTGCTCTCGGCGCCGCCCGCGATCATCACGTCGGCCTGGCCGCGGGCGATGAGCGCCGCAGCCTCGCCGAGCGCGTGGCCGCTGGTGGCGCAGGCCGAGGCGACCGCGTAGTTGGGTCCCTGGCAGTTGAGCGCGAGGCTCACTTGGCCGGCGAGCAGGTTGGGCGCGATCTGGATGATGAAAAAGGGCGAAATCTTGCGAAAGCCACCGGCTTTCCACGTGTCCTGCGTGTGCTCGATCTCGGGCAGGCCGCCGAGGCCGACGCCGAGGTTCACGCCGATGCGGGTGGCGTCGAGCTTGTCCCGCAAGGCGTCGAGCCCGGAGTCCGCGTAGGCCTCGATCGCCGCGGCCGCGCCGAGGTGCGTGAAGCGGCCGAACTTCTTCGCGTCTTTCGGCGTGAAGGCGCTTGTCAGCGCCTCGCCCGCAGCGCCGCGGGGTTTGAGCGGAGCCGGCAGCGGCGCCGTCGGCTCGAAACCGCGCACCTCGCCCGCGATCTTGGCGGCGCATTGCGTGGCGTCGAACCGCGTGATCGCACCGATGCCCGAGCGACCGGCCTTGAGCGCCTCCCAATTTACGGCGGCGCCGAGTCCGAGCGGAGTGATGGCGCCGAGACCGGTCACG
>CBIHRE010000667.1:0-2994 GCA_966212385.1 uncultured Akkermansia sp.
GAAGCCCGCCGGGCGGCGGCCTGATGCGTGCCCATTGCGGCGCGCCGGTGGACGGGATGCCGACGCGAAAACAGGTTTGGTTTTCGCGGGGCTTCTTGGTTGGGTGAACTCTCGCCATGAAAGTTCCCTTCCTCGACCTCTCGCTCCAGCATCGCGCGATTCGCGAACAGGCGCTCGCGGCCCTCGCGGCGACTTACGACGCCACGCGGTTCTGTCTCGGCAAGGACGTGGATGACTTCGAGGCGGCGTTTTCGAAGACGCTGGGTTACCCGAAGACGCTTGGCGTGAACTCCGGCACCTCGCCACTGCACGTCGCCGCGGTGTTGGCGGGGTGGGGGCCGGGCGACGAGGTGATCGCGCCGCCCTTCACTTTCATCTCGACCGTCTGGGGCATCAGCTACGTCGGCGCCACGCCGGTTTTCGCGGACGTGGACGAGGCGACTTTCCTGCTCGATCCGGCGAAGATCGAGGCCGCGATCACGCCGCGCACCAAGGGCATCGTCGCCGTGCACCTCTTCGGCCTGCCCGCTCCGATGGACGCGATCCTCGCGATCGCGAAGAAGCACAATCTCTTCGTGGTCGAGGACTGCGCGCAGGCGGTCGGTGCGACCTGTCGCGGCACGCCGGTCGGTCTGCTGGGCGACGCCGGCACGTTCAGCTTTTACCCGACGAAGAATCTCGGCGGTTGCGGCGAAGGCGGCGCCTTCGTGTCGCGGCGCGACGAGCTTTTCGAAAAGGCGAAACTTCTCCGCGTGCATGGCTCGGGGCGTCGCTATTACCACGACCATGTCGGTTTCAATTTCCGCATGGACGGCTTCCAGGGCGCGCTGCTCAACGTGAAGCTGCCGCACCTCGCCGGTTGGACGGCCCGCCGTCGCGAGATCGCGAACAAGTATCTTGCCGGCATCAAGCACGCCGACGTGCGCCTGCCCGTCGGCAAAACCGGCGACGGCGAGAGTGTGTGGCACCAGTTCACGATCCGTCACCCGCGCCGCGACGCGCTGCGCGAGCACCTCGCGAAACAGGATGTCGGCACGGATCTCATCTATCCCGTGCCGCTCCATCGCCAGGCCTGCTACGCCTCGCTTGGTTACAAGGAAGGCTCCATGCCCGTCGCGGAGCGTGCCTGCGCGACCGTGCTGAGCCTGCCGCTCTTCCCCGAGCTCACCGACGCCCAGGTCGATCACGTGATTGCTTCGGTAAACTCGTTCTGAGTTATCGATCGCGAAGCACACAAATACACGAACGACGCAGCCGTTAATAAGCTGCTTGGTTTTCGTGCTGTTTCGTGCGTTTCGTGGGCCATCCATGATTGGAAATATTCATCTGAAAGTCTGTGGCATGAGGCGCGCCGAGGACGCGCGTCTCGCCGCGGAACTAGGGGCGGATTTTCTCGGGTTTATCTTTTATCCGAAGTCTCCGCGCTACCTCGCGTTTGAAGCTTACGAGGCGCTCGCGCCGTCTTTGCCGCGTGGCCCTAAGCGCGTGGCCGTGATGGTCGAGCCCTCGCCCGAGGATCTCGCCCGGGTGCGGGCTCTACGCTTCGAGTTTTTCCAGATCCACGCGCGTCACGACGTGTCGATCGAAGCGGTTCGGGCGTGGAGCGAGGCGGTCGGCGGCGCGGCGAATCTCTGGCTGGCGCCGAAGCTACCGCCGGGCGCAGCATTTCCCGAGGCGTGGCTGCCGCTGGCGGACACGTTTCTGGTCGATACCTTCCACGCCGAGGGTTTTGGCGGTTCTGGCCGCACCGGAGACTGGGCGGGTTTCTCGCGGCTGGCCGAGGCGCATCCGGGCAAGCGCTGGATTCTCGCCGGCGGTCTGAACCCCGACAACGTCGTCGCCGCGCGCGCGGCGCGCGGCGCCCCGGTTGTGGCCGTGGATAGCGGGGTGGGGCCGCCCCCCCGCGCGCAATAGCCGGCAAAGCTCCCCGCGGTTGCCGCGGCGTTGCGGACGCGTAGTGCATGACCGGATGGGCGGCGCCGCCCGTGCCGTTTGGCGGCACCGCGGCGGTCACGGAGGACCGCCCTCCAAGCGCGTCTAGGCCGGACCGCAGCCGAAGAGGCCGCGCTTTTTGATCGCGGCGGCGACGGGGGCGGGGACCATTTTCTCCCAGCTCGCGTCTTTGGCGCGGATGCGGTCGAGGACGTCGCGCGAGAAAATGTTCAGGATGTCGCGGTCGAAGCCGACGATGCACTCGAGGTAGTGGTTCTCGAGCAGGTGTTCGTAGAGGTTGCGGAGGTGCGGGGCGACCTGGACGTTGCGAGCGGTGATGAGCACGTCCTTCGCGAAGGGGGAGGGAGCGGCCGGGACGAAGGGCGCGGTCGTGGCGGGATGGCCGGTCGCGAGGTAGCGGTCGTAGGCGGCCGACTGCATCGGGTAGACGTAGAGGCGCACGCTGTGGCGGAAGAGGCGGCCGAAGTTCTCGAGGATGCCGCCCTCGAGGTGCTCGTAATACTTCTCGTTGAAGATCTCGAGGAGGTTGTTGATGCCCATGGTCACGCCGATCATCTCCTTGGTGTAGCGGCGGAAGTAGGTGGTGAGGCGGTAATACTCGCTGTAGTTGGAAATCAATACGGTGCAGCCGATGTCGCCGAGCAGGTCGACCCGCGCGAGAAAGTCCCGGGCGTCGAGCACGCCGCCGGCGAGGAGGTTGTTCATCGTGATCTCCATCAGCACGACCATCTCCTTCCCCTGGACGTTCGGCTCCTGCATGAACTGGGCGGTGGCGCAGTTGAGCATGTCGACGTTGACGTGGGTGACGGGGCGGAAGCTGCCGCGCTCGACGAGAATGGCCTTCTTGTAGAGCACCTCGGAGGGCTGGAGGACCTCGCCGCCGGGGCCGAACATGACGGCGTTGGTCAGGCCGTGGCGCACGAGGTGGAGGGACATGATGCGGTTGTCCACCGCGGGGAAGGCCGGGCCGGAGAACTTGAGCATGTCGACCTCGATGCGGTCGGAGCCGACGTTGTCGGCGAGGGAGGCGATGAACTTCTC
>CBIHRE010000668.1:0-2987 GCA_966212385.1 uncultured Akkermansia sp.
CCCTGTCGCACACATCGGCGTGGCCCGCTTCATATTGTGGTTCGAATGCCTAACGTTGTGTAGTTGGAAAGGTTTCCAATTTGATTGGGCTGAAGAGGTAGAAATTGGAAAAGTGTGGACTTTTTGAGATGCAATAGCATTGCCTCAAGTAATGCATTGGCCGCTTTTGGAAGAACTTGCGCTCACTGAACCGGAACCGGCGTTGGAGGACCCCGCCTTGGTGCCAAAGCAGGGTGTTCGACGAATCCTCGAAGCCGCCGGGGTGCATCCTTCCGACAGCGAGGCGTTCTGGCTGGGCGTTCATATGGAGCAATTTGTGGCCTATGTTCGGAAGCATTGCGAGCTCTTAGACTTGGAGGTCGCCAAAGGGTCCTATTTGGCCGCGGTGCAAAGAGGCAAAGATTACTGGCCTGAGTGGAGGCTCGTGCAGTTGCGTCAAGCACTCGTCTTTTTTTCACGCGGAATCGACGGGTGGCGCTGGGTTCGAGCAGAGTCGCTTCCCACTCCCTGCCCTTTCCCAATAAGCCTCAATGGCTGGGTCCTTCGATATCGGGTGAGAGCAAGCGGAAGCGTCTCATCCGCGAGCATCGGGGCGAAGGGCGAGGTCGCGGCGGCGGGCGCGCCCAAGGATATGGAAACGTGGCTGGAGCAGTTACAGCGATCCATCCGCATCAACCACTATTCGGTCCGGACCGAGCAGGCATATTTGGAGCTTGTTCGGCGTTTTTTGATTTTTGTCGGCCCGGTGGACGCGGGAAAATTGGGCGAGGAGGAGGTTCGGCGTTTTCTTGAGCATTTGGCGGTTGAGCGGCAAGTGACCGCGAGCTCCCAAAACCAGGCCTTTTCGGCGATCCTGTATTTTTTTCGCAAGGTGCTCGGGCGCGATCTGGAGAACTTGGCGGAAGTGGCGAGGGCAAAGCGGGGACGACGTCTGCCCGTGGTGCTCAGCCGCGAGGAAACGCGAAGACTGCTGGCGCAGTGCGATGGCACCGCAGGGTTGATGATGCGGCTAATGTATGGAACCGGACTGCGGCTGATGGAATGCGTGCGCCTCCGGGTAAAGGATCTCGATTTCGAGCGCGGACAGATAACGGTGCGCTCGGGAAAGGGCGACAAGGACCGGGTGGTAATGCTTCCCGAATCGCTGCGGGGTGCGCTGGCGGACCATCGCTCACGGGTGGCGGCCTTTTGGGAGGCAGACAGGAAAAACGACACAGGAGGCGTGTGGCTGCCCGGAGCGCTCGATGAGAAGGCCCCCAACGCGGGCAAGGAGCTGGGCTGGCTTTGGTTTTTCCCGGCGAAAAATTTGTCGACCGATCCGCGCAGCAGGCTGAAGAGGCGGCACCATCTGCATGACAACACGCTGCACAAAGCGGTGAAGGTGGCGGCGCAGCGGGCCGGCATCACGAAGCCCGTGAGTTGCCACACGCTGCGACACTCCTTCGCGACCCACCTGCTGGAAAGCGGAACCGACATCCGCACGGTGCAAGATCTGCTCGGGCACAACAGCGTGGAAACCACTCAAATCTACACGCATGTGATGCAGTCGCCGGGAATGGGCGTGCGCTCTCCGCTGGACGCGTAGGAGCAGAGCAAGGAGCGGAGAGATGGGATGCGGAAAGCACGGGAGGCGGGGGACCAGGGCGGAGGGGCCGGCCCGTGGTTTACAAATGGATCTTTTGCACGCCCTCGCCATCGCCAATCCGCGCGCGCAGGGGCGCGCACGCCCACCCCTATAGACTCAATTTCACGCGGTGACTGGTGTGGTGTCAGCCTTGCAACGCGGTCTT
This sequence comes from uncultured Akkermansia sp., assembly GCA_966212385.1. Taxonomy (GTDB): domain Bacteria; phylum Verrucomicrobiota; class Verrucomicrobiia; order Opitutales; family Opitutaceae; genus IMCC26134_A. Next base: position 1,791 of record CBIHRE010000668.1, read on the forward strand.
TAGGCGGCGGGCGAGGTCAAAGGCCTGTTCGACGGTATCGCCGGTGACGGTGAAGTGGCCCATCTTGCGGCCCGGACGCGGCTCTTTTTTGCCGTAGAGGTGGAGGTGGGCGCGGGGCGTGCCAAGAATCGCGGCCCAGTTCGGCTCGCCGACGCATTTATCGCCGGACCATTTCCACGCGTCGCCGAGGATGTTTACCATCACGGCGGCGGGGGCGCTCATCGAAACACCGCCGAGGGGGAGGCCGGTGACGGCGCGGACGTGTTGTTCGAACTGGGAGGTGACGCAGCCGTCAATGGACCAGTGGCCGCTGTTGTGCGGGCGCGGAGCCATCTCGTTGACGAGGATCTCGCCGCGGTCGGTGAGGAACAACTCGACGGCGAGGAGGCCCACGAGACCGAGGCGGTCGGCGATCGACTCGGCGAGGGCGCGGGCGCGTTCCTGGATCTGGGGCGCGACGCGCGCGGGCAGGATCGAGAAATCGAGGATGTGTTTCGTGTGAATGTTTTCCGCGACGGGGAAGCTGCGCGTCTCGCCGCCCGAGGAACGCGCGACGATGACCGAGAGCTCGCACTTGAAGTCCACCCATTGCTCGACGACGGCGCGCTGGCCTTTGAAGGCGGCGAGCGCCTTGGCGAGAGAGGTCTCGTCGGAGACTTTTTGCTGGCCTTTGCCGTCGTAGCCGAAGTCGGCGGTTTTCACGACGCAGGGCAGGCCGATGGAGCGGATGGCGGCGGCGAGGTCGCCGTGGGCCTCGCACTCGGCGAAACGCACGTGCGGGAACTCGTTTTTGCGCAGCCAAGTTTTTTCGCGGAGGCGGTTTTGCGCGACTTCGAGGATCTGCCACTTCGGGTGGTAGACGCCGGCGTTTTCCAGGCGCCAGAGCGGATCGCAGGGGATGTTTTCGAATTCGTAGGTGACGACGTCGCAGCCGCGGACAAAGGCCTCGAGCTGGGCGAGGTCGGTGTAAGGCGCATGGACGGCGTGCGCGCTGACCTCGGCGGCGGGGGAGTCCGTGGAGGGCTCGTAAACGTGGACGCGGTAGCCGAGGCGTTCGGCGGCGTGGGCGAACATGCGGCCGAGCTGGCCGCCGCCGAGGACACCGAGGGTTTTGCCGGGAGGAATCATGATGGAGAAAGGAAGAGCGACAGAAGACAGAGCGACGGATGACGGAGGGTCGGAATGCCGATATGTCGC
>CBIHRE010000669.1:0-2985 GCA_966212385.1 uncultured Akkermansia sp.
GCGGCCTCCTCGGCGAGCAGATCGCCCCGGATGGCAGACGTTTCGATATCCAGCTCCAGGGCTCTGGCCCCACGCCCTACTCTCGCCGCGGCGACGGCCGCGCCGCCTTGGGCCCCATGCTGCGCGAATACATCGTGAGCGAAGCCATGCACGCCCTCGGCATTCCCACCACGCGCAGCCTCGCCGTCGCCGCCACCGGAGAGCGGATCTGGCGCCACGAAGGTCCATTGCCCGGCGCGGTGCTCACCCGCGTGGCGGCGAGCCATATCCGGGTCGGCACGTTCGAGTGGGCCGCGGCCGTCTCGCACGAAGACGGCGGCGAGGCGCTCCGCGCTCTTCTCGACTACACGATTCGCCGCCACTATCCCGAACTGGTCGGCGCCGAGAATCCTGCCCTCGCGCTGCTCGAAGCCGTGATCGAACGTCAGGCGGCGCTGATCGTCCGGTGGATGTCCGTCGGCTTTGTCCACGGGGTGATGAACACCGACAACATGGCGCTTTCCGGCGAAACGATCGACTACGGTCCCTGCGCTTTCATCGACGCCTACGACCCGGCCACGGTCTTCAGCTCCATCGACCAATACGGCCGCTACGCCTTCGGCAACCAGCCAAGGATCGCCCAGTGGAACCTCGCGCGGCTGGCGGAAACGCTGCTTCCGCTGCTGCATCCCGAGGAAGCGGAGGCGGTCAAAATCGCGACCGAGACGATCCAGCGTTTCTCCGAAAAATTCCTTCACGGCTCGCTGGCCGCGATGCGGCGGAAACTCGGGCTTTTCGGCGAGGAGCCCGAGGACAAGGAGTTGATCGAAGGCCTCCTTTCTTGGATGCAACGCACACAGGCGGACTTCACCAATACCTTCGCCGGCCTCTCCGCCCCTGACATCGAGCCGCTGGCCGCGCTCTCGGATGCCGGGTTCCAAAGCTGGCATGCGCGCTGGCGCGCGCGTCTCGATCGACAGTCGCCGTCACCGGCCGAATCGCTCGCGCTTCGCCGCGCCGCGAATCCGGCCTTTATCCCGCGCAACCATCTCGTGGAAGCCGCGCTCGCCGCCGCCATCCAGGAGGATCTCGGCCCGATGGAGCGCCTGCTCGATATCCTCGCCGCTCCCTACGACCACGAACGCTCGGCGCCCGAATACAAATCGCCCGCGCCGCAAAGTCTCGAAGCCTATCGCACCTTTTGTGGAACTTGAGGCCGAGGGCTGATTGCCACCCGTCTTCGGGTGGACGAGCGGGTCCCTCCGCTCGTCGGCAGAGCCTCACAGCAACGGGCGCCGGGACGCGGCTGTCCCCCCGGCGCGAAGACTACTACGGCGAAGACTACAGCCGTCCCGTGACGGCCATGATCAGCAGGATGATCAATATCAGGCCGAGAACGCCGCTCGGGCCGTAGCCCCAGCTTCGGCTATAAGGCCAGGTCGGCACGGCGCCGAGGACCAGCAGCAGCAGAATAATCAGCAGGATGGTGGAAGTGCTCATGGGAAAACGAAGATGGAAAGTTGCGGATGCGGTTGCGTTGCGGGGCGCGGCGGCCGGGCGGCTCAGCCGGTCATCGCGGCACGCAGATCCTCGTCGAAGGGCAGCGTGTTCCCGCTTTCGTCCTGACGGCGCCTGCGGCGATAAAGGGTGGTCTTGTTGATGCCCAAGAGGCGGGCCGCCTGCATGAAGCTGCCGGCCCTTTCCACCACGCGCCGGATATGCGCCTCCTCGAGCGTGGCGAGCGTCACGAAGTCGCCCACCTGCGGCGTCGCCTCGACCGGCGTCGCGGAGAGATTCGGCAGGTCGTCGAGCCCGATCACGTCTCGCTCGCACAAGATCACCGCGCGCTCCACGCAGTTTCTCAACTCGCGCAGGTTGCCCGGCCAGGAGTGCCGCTGCAGCGCCATGCGCGCCTCGGGGGAGAATCCCGAGAGCTTGCGTCCGGCCGACTTCGCAAACTCCTCCAGGAGCTGCTGCGCCATCGGCAGGATGTCCTCCGGGCGCTGACGAAGCGCGGGCAGCTCGAGCGAGATCACGTTCAAGCGGTAGAACAAATCCTCGCGGAAACGTCCGGCCGCGACCTCCGCGGCGAGATCCCGGTTCGTGGCGGCGACGATCCGTATATCGGCCGTCCGCGTGCGCGCCTCGCCCACGCGCTCGTAGCAGCGCTCCTGCAACAGGCGCAAAAGCTTCGGCTGAAGCGCGGGCGGGAGCTCGCCGATCTCGTCGAGAAAGAGCGTGCCGCCCTCGGCCGCGGCCACCAGGCCGCTCGTGTCCGCCACCGCGCCGGTGAAGGCGCCTCGGACGTGTCCGAAAAGCTCGCTCTCCAACAACTGCGGCTGGAGGCAGGGGCAATTGACCGTCACGAAGGGCTGGTCCCGCCGCGGGCTCTGATTGTGGATGCTACGGGCCAGATGGGTTTTTCCGGTGCCGTTCTCGCCGAGAAGAAGGACGCTCACCATCGTTTTCGCCGCCTTCGTGGCGACGAGGAGCTGGCGACGTAGCAAGGGGCTCTTCGTGACGAGCTCGGAGGACGGCGCGGGCACCGCCGACGAAGGCCGCGCCGCGGGCGTCGAGGACGCCTCCAGAGCCGGAGCGGGGGCCGCTTTTTCCGTCGCCACCGACAGCGCGGGATCGGCGACCCTCGTCGCGGCGTCGCTGGACGGAAGCGCGGCGCGGGCCAGCGCCTCGCGGGCGACATCGATGTCGATCGGCTTCATGAGCGTGTCCACCGCGCCCGCCGCCATCGCGTCGGCGACTCGCGCCTCGCGCGAGGTCATCGCCACCACGGGCACGGCCGGCGCGAGTTGCCGCAGGCGCGCCAATACGTCCGAGGATTCTTCCGCCCGCATTTCCCAATCCAGCAAGGCCACGTCGTAATCGCGGAGCCCGGGCAATCGCCCCAGTTCCGCCAGAGAGCCGACCAGGGAGGGTTGGTCCGACGCGGTCGCGAGCCCGAATGCCATCAGGCGCCGCATCCGCGCCTCGTCGCCGACGTAGGGACGG
>CBIHRE010000670.1:0-2980 GCA_966212385.1 uncultured Akkermansia sp.
CCTCCGTTCTGAGCTGGCACCGCCTCCCCACGTGGGAGGAGCTCGCCCTCGTGCCCGAGGCGCAATTGCGCGCCTGCGGGCTGGGCTTCCGGGCGCGCCACGTGGCGCGCATCGCGCAGCGACTCGCCTCCGAACCCGGTTGGTTGGACCAGACCGAGCACGCGCCCTACGCCGAGGCCAAGTCGCGCCTGATCGAGCTGCCGGGCGTCGGTGAAAAAGTGGCCGACTGCGTGCTGCTTTTCGGAGCCGGTCGCTTGGAAGCCTTCCCCGTGGACACTTGGATCGTGAAAGCGATGGAACGGCGCTACGGTCTGGTCGGCTGGAGGCCCGCCCAAATCGCGCACTTCGGTCGCGTGCATTTCGGAGCGCAGGCGGGGCTGGCCCAACAATTTCTCTTCGCTTACGAACGCGCGGCCGGGCGCTGACAAAGAAAACGCTCCGTTATAATTCCCTCGGGGGAGCTTCCGATTGCGCATCCTTTCCGTGCCGATATCCTCGGCTTCGGACCAGAAATCGCCGGCACGCGGCGTCCGATCGCCGCCGCCCGGCCCGGGACGGCCCGCCTAGATATGGACACCCTGATTCCGTTCCCCCTGCCCACCGACACGGATGATCCGGCAAGGACTCGCGAACTCATCGCGCGCCGCGCCGAAGAACTCTGGCGTTCGCTGGGCTGCCCCGAGCACCAAGACCTCGCCATCTGGCTCGAGGCCGAAGCCGAGATCCGCGCCATGCGCGAACGCTCGTTCCGCCATCCGCAGTCGCCGCTTCCGCGGTGAGCGCGGCACCGAAACCTCAAGCCCCGCCCGACATGCTCTCCAAGTTTTCCATCGATTACGTGGCGCTCCCGCAGCACCACTCGCGCACCCTCACGCATCACACCGACGATCCCGTCGCCGCCGAGGAATTTTTGATGCACCTCCTCGCCGCCCGGGCCCGCATTCTTGAAATACGCCACGAGGGCGTGGTGCTCCCGGCGAACCAGCGAGACCGCATGCTCAAGATCGCCGCCGAACGCATCGCCTCGGATCTCCTCGCGGAATCCCTCGGAATCAAAGCCCCGGACGTCCGCGCCCGTTTCGGCCTCGCCGCATAGGATGCGCAGGCTCCCGCTTGGCGCCGGATTTGTCCCCAGCCGATCGCGGGTTTCTCAACCCGCGGCGGCCACCATGCGCTCGGTCTCGGCCACGAGCCGCTCCACCTCGTCCGGATTTATTTCCAGACGCATCAGCTGACGCAGCGCCTCCCAAAGCGGGTAAACGAAACTGCGCGCCGCGGCGCCGCCGCCGGCGAGGGCGGCCTCGGCCACGTAGGCCCCGCGGGCCTCGGTCGCCGCAAGGTCGAGATGCGCCAGCAGCTCCGCGACAAGCCGCCGCACCGAGTCGCCGTCCAAGCGCGCCCACTGCGCCACCTGCGGGCCGAATTGCGGCTCGGGCTGGCGCTTCAAGGTGTCCGAACCCATATCGACCGTGCGCCGCTGCAGGTCGGCCACGCGGTTGAAAAACAGAAACTCGTAATCCAGGAGCGCGCCCCACTGCCGGGCCGGCATGAGGCACTCGAAGGCCGCCGCGTGCGACGCGAGGGTCACGCCGACGGGCACCACGCTCAAGGTCGCCTGAACCACTCCCAACGCGGCGCGAAAACCCGCCACGCGCTGGTCGAAACGCAAGACCGCCCGCTGCCAGTCGTCGGGAAACCGATGGGTGGCGAGGCCGAGCACGTAGGCCGGTTGGCCGTCGCGCACGAAGGTCTCCAAGTCATCCTCCACCCAGGCCCGAAGCCGCGGCTGCGCGGCCGAAACCTGCTGCAGTCCGCGGCCGAGCGCCGCGAGCGACTCCGTCGCCCCGGCCTCGCGGGTCTGAAACTCGCTGCGCGTGGGTTTGCCGTGAAGAAACAGAAAGGGCGGGCGCGTCTTGCGCAGCTCTTCCGCCTCGGCCTCGACCTCCCTCAGGGCGGTCTCGATGTGCGCCCGCGTAATATCGAGACACACCTCCCGTTTCAGCAGATCCCGCAAACGCACCGGCAGCTGCGCGATCTTCGGCGGCGCGGCGGCGAGCGGTGAACTGGGGTTGAACTGCATGGAGGGGCGGCGGGAGAGGCTAGCTTATCGCGAGCCAATGGAAGTTCCGGCATAAGGACTTTTCCTCAAGCAGGGTCAAGCCCCGCGCTGGTAAGGAAAATCTCCCAGGCCGCCCTAGACCCGCCATTTACATATTAACCTATCTTTTGAGCCGAGGAAGGAGAGGCCCACGCCCCCGCCAAGCCGCGCTGGACGAAGTCTTTCCATCCCCATCCCCCGCGGCCGGGCTTTTCAGTCCGATTTTTTAAGTCATCCGCATCATGCCACGAAATGGGCCTAGGCCGCGAAAAAGGGGTAGTCGGTGTAGCCCGCGCGCGACGCGATGGCATAAAAAGTCTTCGGATCAGGTTGGTTGAGCGCGGCGTTTTTGAGGAAGCGGATCGGCAAGTCCGGATTGGCCAAGAAGGGCACGCCGTAGGCGATGGCGTCGGCCAGGCCTTCGCGGATCGCGGCCTCGCCGGCGTCGCGGGTGAAGCCGCCGTTGCGGACCAGCGCGGCGGAGAAATTTTTGCGCGCGATCTTCGCGAGCTCGTATTCCGCCGGGCGGTCGTAGTTGTCGTGGCGCAGCTCGAGGAAACCGAGGCCGCGCTTTTCGCTCTCCGCGGCGACGTGCGCCACGAGCGCGGCGGGATCGGAATCGACCATGTCGTTGAAAGGCACGAGCGGTGAAATGCGGAGGCCCACGCGACCGGCGCCGAAAACGGAGATGGAGGCGTCGACGACCTCGAAGAGCAGACGGGCGCGATTCGTGATCGAACCGCCGTAGGCGTCGGTGCGGTCGTTCACGCCGTCGCGCAGGAACTGGTCGAGGATGTAGCCATGCGCGCCGTGGACCTGCACGCCGTCGAAGCCGGCGAGTTTTGCGTTTTCCGCGGCGCGTCGGAAGGCCTCGACGATGTC
>CBIHRE010000671.1:0-2974 GCA_966212385.1 uncultured Akkermansia sp.
AAGATCTTCTCCGGCGCCTCCGCCACCGGCACCCCGGTCGCCACCGCCGACGTCGATCCGCTCACCGGCGCTTGGAGCGTCAACCAAGCGCTCTCCGGCGCGGCCCCGTCCGAAATCAGCGTGCTCTCCGCCGACGGCGGCGTCACCCGGTTCTCGCTCAAGACCCAGAGCACCGTGTTCAAGGCCACCGTGTCGAAGCCCGCCGAGCCCGCCCACCCGGCCTCGCCCGTGCTCCGCCGCTACGAGCAACGCCGCGACCAGTCCTCCCGTCCGCCCGAAGGCATGAAGTCCTTCCGCACCAAGTAATGCCGTCCACCCGAAGTTTCTGCACTCCAGGTGGACGGGCGGGTCCCTCCGCCCGTGACGCGCTCCGGCGCGCCATCCTCCTCGCCTCGGCGGTCCTCGCGACCGCCGGGGCTTTTCCCTTCACGGCCCGCGCCGCCCCGTCCGCGACGCGCCTCGAGCACGAAGGCCTCGCCGTCGAGTGCTCCGTCCTGCCCGCCGCCGCCTCGGGCGCCGCGCCCCGCGCCGGCGAGACGGCGCGTATCCGTTTCACCATCACCGACACCACCACCGGCCAGCCCTTCACCCGGCTCGCCCCCGCCGCCTGGCTCAGCCGCCACGACGGCGGCGGCGCCACGCCGCGAACCTGCGCCGAGAAGATTCGCGAGTTTCTCGGCGGAAGCATCTTCGCCAAGGCCGACGCCGATCTGAACACCTTCCGCGTCCTCGCCCTCAACGACGACGCCACCATCACCGTCGTCGACCCCCTCTTCGGCTTCGGCGGCACCAAGCTCCTCTCCCTCGTGCCGCTCGCCAGCCCCGGCGCCGACTGGGTCCTCTCCCCCGATTCCGCCCGCCTCTTCGTAACCCAGCCCGAGGCCGGCCGCGTCGCCGTCGTCGACACCGCCACCTGGCTCGTCTCGGCCAATCTTGCCGTGCCTGGCGCCCCCGGCCGCGCCGCCCTCCAACCCGACGGACACTACCTCTGGATCGCGCGCGAAGACGGCGTGGCCGTCATCACCGCGACCGCCGCCACGCCCTCCGTCGTCGCCAACCTCGACACAGGCGCCGGCCCGCACGAGATCGTCTTTTCCGCCGACAATCGCCAGGCCTTCGTCAGCAACGCCGCCGCGCGCACCCTCTCGGTCATCGACATTCCCCGCCTCCAAAAAATCCGCGACATCCCACTCGACGCCCGTCCCGGTGCCATCGCCTATTCGCGGCTCAGCGAAGCCGTCTACCTCGCCGACGCCGACAAGGGCGACATCCTCGTCGTCGACGCCGCCAAACACGGCCTCGCCGCCCGCGTCTCCGCGCCCCCCGGCATCGCGCGGCTGCGCTTCGCCCCCGGCGACCGCTTCTGCTTCGCGCTCAACCCCGCCGCCGACCGCGTCCACATTCTCGACGCCGCGACCAACCGCCTCGTGCAAAGCGCCGCCGTCGAAGGCGGCCCCGAGCAAGTCGCCTTCTCCGGCGACATGGCCTTCGTCCGCCGCCGCGCCACCCCGCTCGTCGCCCTGATGCCGCTCAAGGAGATCGGCGGCGAAGGCCGGCTCGTCGCGGTCGGCGAATTCCCCGGCGGCGAAGCCCCCTTCGGCGAAGCGACCGCCCTCGCCGACAGCCTCATGGCGGCGCCCGGCAAAAGCTCCGTCATCGTCGCCAACCCCGCCGACAAGGCCATCTACTTTTACATGGTCGGCATGGCCGCCCCCATGGGCAACTTCGGCAACTACAACCGCGTCCCTCGCGCCGTCATGGTCCTCGACCGCAGCCTCCGCGAGGTGGAGCCGGGCGTCTACGAGACCGCCGTCACCCTCCCCGCCGCCGGCGCCTACGACACCGTCTTTTTCCTCAATTCCCCGCGCATCGCCCACTGCTTCCGCACCGACATCCCGGAAAACCCCGCCCTCGCCGCCGCCTCTCCCGGCGCCCGTCTCAACCTCGCCCCGATCTCGCCCGCGCGCCTGACCGTTGGCGAAAAATCTCGGGTCTCCTTCCGACTTTCCGGTGTCGCGTCCGGCCCCGCGCCGGCTGATCTCTCCTTCCGCGTGATGCTCGCCCCCGGCGTCTGGAATCGCCGCCGCCCCGCCGAATACACGGCCGACGGCGCCGCGAGCTTCGAGTTCACCCCGCCCGAGCCCGGCATGTATTACGTCTACGCCGAAGCCCCCTCCGCCGGCCTCACCGCGAAACACGCGCCCGTCCTCATCCTCGAAGCCTCGGCCGCCTCCGCGTCGTCCACGCCCTGACATCCGCTCCTTTTCCGCCCATGTCGTTCCCGCGTTTTTTCCGCCTCCTCTGCCTGCTCCTCGCCTGTGCGCCCTTCGCCCGCGCGGCGGACATCCTGCCCGACGTCGAGCTGAAGGACCAGGACGGCCGCGCCGTTAAGTTCTACAGCGACCTCGTGAAGGGCCGCGTCGTCGCCGTGAATTTCATCTTCACCCGCTGCACCACGGTTTGCCCGGGCCTCGGCCTCGGCTCCGCCGCGCTCGCCCGCCACCTCGCCGAGAACGCCGGCGACGGCGCCACGCCGCCGCGCGTCATCTCCATCAGCATCGACCCCGAAAACGACACCCCCGAGCGCCTGCGCGCCTGGCGGGAGAACTTCGGCGCCGCCCCCGGCTGGACCCTCCTCACCGGCCCGCGCCGCGAAATCGACGCGCTGCTCAAGGCCCTCCAAGCCTACACGCCCGACATCAACCTCCACAGCTCCGCCTTCCTCCTCGGCAACGACGCCACCGGCGAATGGAAGCGCGTCGCCGGCTCCGCCACCTCCGCCAAACTCGCCGAGGCGCTCGCCCAACTCTCCGCGCCGTCCGCCGTTTCCGTTCCCGCCGGCATCGCGTCTCCTGCTGCTCCCGCCGCCGAGACGCCCGCCGCTTCCGCGCTCCCATCGACCGAGGGCAACGCGAGCGCCGCCGCGGCGCGATATTTCCCCGACACCGTCCTGCTCAACCAGCACGGCAAGCCG
>CBIHRE010000672.1:0-2974 GCA_966212385.1 uncultured Akkermansia sp.
GGCGCAGGCCATCCCCGACGAAGTTCTCCGCAAGCGCGCCGTGGAGGCGCTCTCCTTCAACTCGCTCTACAACCGATACGGCGAAACTCCGTCCGAACCTCCTCCGCGCGCCGCCTACGCCGAGAAGCTCGCGCAACTCCCCGACGCCACCCTGCGCGAACAGGCCCTCTCCAACCACCTCAACGCCTGGCTCCGCTCCGACCTCCGCGCCGCCCGGGCCTGGATGGAGTCGAGCGACGCGCTTTCCCCGGAGGCCGCCGCGCGCCTCCTCACCCAGGCCGAAGCCACGAACTGAGGATCCATCCCCGCCGCGCCTCCTCCGCGCGTCTCCCTCTCCGCTCCCGCGCCTCCCTGATCCCCTTTCCTTCGCCCGCTCCCATGCCGCGTCTTTTTCCCAGCCTTTGCGTCGGTTTTCTGGTCGGTGGCGCCGCCGGCTACTTCCTCCTTCGCCCCGCCGCCCCCGCGCCCGCCGCCGAGGCCGCGCTTCCCGCCGGCCCGGTAAAACTTTCCTCCTGGTCCTGGCAAACCACCCCCACGCCCCCCTCGCTCAAACGCGACGAAGCCGCCCTCGCGGTCTCCGCCTGGCTCGCCTTGCACGATCCCTCCGGCAAGCCCGCCGCCTACGCGACCCGCGCCGCCGGCCTGCGCGCGCTCCTCGTCCGTTTGCCCGCCGAGGGCTTTCCCCGCCTGCTCGAAGGCCTCGTCGCCTCGAAAGCCGACGACGACCAACGCCTGCTCCAAATCGCCTTCTCCGCCTGGACCGCGCGGGACCCCGCCACCGCTTCCCTCTGGATCGCCGGACGCCTCGAGAAAAACAGCTCCGACGAACGCCTCTTCGGCCTGGCCTACGAAGCCCTCCGCGCCTGGTCCGCGAAAGATCCCGAAGCCGCCGCCTCCTGGGCCTGCGCCCTGCGCGATGACAAGCTCGCCCGCCGTCTCGCCGGCGGCCCCCTTCGTTCGCTCGCGGAGAAAAATCCCGAGCGCGCCCTCGCCCTCGCCCGCTCCCGAGACGACGATTTCCGCAAGGTCGTCCTCTCCTCCGTCCTCGGCCCCATGGGGAAAAAAGACCCCGCCGGCACGCTCCGAACCTTCGCGCCCGAGCTCTGGAAAAACGGCGACGGCTTTTATGAGCTCCGCGACGTCATCTCTTCGTGGATGAAACAGGACGGATCCGCCGCCCTCGCCTGGCTCCTCGCCCAGCCTCGCGATAGCGACCGCGATATTTCCAACTGGCTCGCTAACCTCGGCGACAACACCCCCGCTTGGCGCCGCACCGTCGCCGACGCCCTCGTTTCGAACGCCGCCGGCTCCAACCGCTCCGACCTGATGAGGGACCTTTTCTTTCGCTGGGGCAACGAGCAGCCCGCCGAGGCCCTTGCCTGGCTGAACCAGCTCTCCGATCCCGACCTCCGCATCGACCTCCTCGAAAAAGTCGGCAACAGCTACTACAGCAACAACCCCGAGAAATCCCTGCCTCTCGCGCTCGCCATGCCCGAGGGCGCCAACCGCACCGGCCGCCTCGCCCAGCTGCTTGGCGCATGGGCCAAAATCAACTCCGACGCCGCGCTCGCATGGATGCGTGAGCACTCCGCCGAACCCGGCGTCTCCGGCGCCTCCTACGCGGTCCACGGCGCGCTCCTCGCCGACCTCGCCCGCGAAGATCCGCAGGCCGCGCTCGTCGAATGGCAGGCCCTGTCCGACGCCAAGACCCGCGACAACACGATCGACGCCATCGCCCGCGCTTGGGGACAGAAAGACCCCGCCGCCGCCTTCCAATGGGCCGAAGCCCAGCGCGAAACTCAACCACAGCGGCGGTATGGCGGAAACTCCGAGCTGCTCTACGAGTGGGCTAAGAAAGACCCCGAAGCCGCCCTTCGCTGGGTCGAGGACTGGCGCGCCCGCATCCCGGAAAACGCGCACCACCCCATCGACTACTACTTCGCGGCCCTCGGCGGAACTTGGAACGAAAAAGCCCCGCGCGCCGCCACTGCCGACCTCTTCACAAAAATCAAGAACCCCGCGGTTCGCGTCGAGGCGCTCTCAAACCACGTTCGCGAATGGCTCACCAAGGACCCCGACGCCGCCCGCGCCTGGGTCGAGGTCAACCCCGCCCTCACGCCCGCCGACCGCGCCAAGATTCTCTCGTCGTCCGCCAAATAACCCGCGCGCCCCGTTTCCGTGTCCTTCCTTTTTCCCGCCTTCCTCCTCGGCCTCGCAGCGCTCGCGCTGCCCATCCTGCTGCACCTCCTGCGCAAACGCGTCAACCGCACCACGGCCTTTCCCGCCCTGCGCTTTCTCGCTCCATCCCCCGCCGACCAGAACCGCCAGAAGATCCGCCGGCGCGTCGTCCTCGCCCTCCGCTGCCTCGCCCTAGCGCTCCTTGCGCTGGCCTTCGCCCGCCCATTCTTCGGCGCGCCGCCTAAAACCCAGTCTCGCGCCACCATCGTCGTCATCGACAACTCCTTCTCCCTGCAGGCCGGCAATCGCTGGCCCGCCCTCCGCCGCTGGGCCCGCGAGCAGATCGGCGCCCCCGCCCGCGGCGAGACGCTCGGCCTGCTGCTCATGAACCCGCGGCCCACCTGGCTCGTGCCGCCCACCTCCGATACCGCCTCCGCTCTCGCCGCCCTCGAATCTCTCGCTCCCGGCTGGGAGAGCACCCGCGCCGAGCCCGCCCTCCGTCTCGCCGGCGATATCCTCGCCGTCGCTCCCGCGCGCGAACGACGCCTCCTCTACCTCGGCGACCACCAAGCCCTCGGCTGGTCGGGCGCCGACTTTTCGCAACCGCTTCCGCCCGGCGTCGCCCTTCTCTTCCCCGATCCCTCCACGCCGCCCGCCCGCCAGGCCGCGCTCGCCGCGACCATCCTTCGCGAAAATGACTCCCCGGTCGTCTCGGTCACCGCGCGCAACTTCACCGCCGCCCACGCCCGCACCGTTTCCGTCTACGCCGAGACCATCTCCACGCCGATCGCCAAGA
>CBIHRE010000673.1:0-2969 GCA_966212385.1 uncultured Akkermansia sp.
CGCGCCCACCACCGCCTCCTCATCGCCGACCTTCCACCGCACGCCCGACAGCAAAACGAGCTCAGCGCTTCTTCGCGCCCTTCTTCGCCTTCGGCTCCCAGCGAGCGATCACCTTCGAGGTGAAACCGCCGCGCGCCTTCCAGTCCGCCACGATTTCCAGGCTGCGCGCCTGCAACGCGCTTCCGAGGTCGTCGCAGATCTTGTTCGTCACCGCCTCGAAGAAGATCCCCTCGTTGCGGAACGCGTGAAAATACAGCTTCAGCGACTTCAGCTCCACGCAGGTTTTGTCCGGCGTGTAGCGCAGCGTGATGTGCGCGAAATCCGGATGCCCCGTCATCGGGCACAAGGAGGTGAACTCGTGGTGCGTGTGTTCGATCACGTAGTCGCGCTGCGGCGCGGGATTCGGGAAAGTCTCGAGCAGTTTCGGGTCGGCCATCGCGCCACCCAAGCCCGCCCCGCCCGCCTTGACAAGGCCTCGCGCTACTTCGGCGCCCCGGCCTTTTCCTCCGCCTTGCCCGGCACGATCAGCTGAAAACCCTCCGCATCCTTCGCGCCGCCGACATGCACGGTGCCCACCAGACGAAGACGCTCGCGCTGCGCCTCACCTTGCTGCCGCAGGCGTTCCATTTGCGGAAGCGGTTCCTTGAACTGCGCGACGAGACGACTCGAGGCCAGCAACTCGTCCAAAAAGATCGTCACCACCGGACTGAATCCGCCCCCCGCCGGCCGCACGAAAACAACCTCCCCCGCCCGCAGTCGTAGACGCGCAACGCCCTCTTTTTTCGCCTGCGCTTCCGGCGGCTCGGCATCCTCGATCACGGCCTCTCCCGCATCCAGCGCCACGAGCTTCAGTCCCTCGTTTTCCACCGCGCTGAGCAGCCAGACGCCCTCGCCCAGCGATACGCGCGCGCGCGCCGCGCCCACCGTCCAGCGAGCGCCATCGGGCACCGCCGCGATCGCCGTGCCCGCGCGCAACTCCGCGTCGCCGGACCTCGCACCCGCGACCCACACGGCGCGCTCGCCGATCCGCCAGCGCCCGCGTTCGCCGATCCGCCATTCCACGCGCCCTCCTGGCCCCGTCAGCACCGCGTCGCCCGCGTGCAACTCCATGCCCTCCGCGGCGCGCCCACGATACGGACCCGCCCCGCCCTCGCGCACCAGCACGCGACCCGCCGCCTCGCCCGCAATGGGCGCGGCCGTGGTGGCGCTTTCGCCGCGACAGGGCGCGAGCGCACAAAGGACGGCGACCACGCTCCAAACGGCCCATCGGCTCAAAATGCTCATACGAGGATCACTTCGAAGTCATCTTCCACACGCCGTCCCAAGCCGGCCCCGGCGGATGCGCGCGCATCAGCTCGATCCGTTCGAGCATCACCTTCGACGGGTTGTTCTTCACATGCGTCTCCAACTCGAGCGCCCGCCGGAAACGCTCCTGCGCGCCATCCCAATCCTGGGCGTAGTAGCGCGCCAACCCCTCGGAAAAGACGGTCGCGCATTCGTTCATTTTTGAACCCGGCGCCTCCGCGTGGGCGCGCAACGCCATCGCCTCGAAAATCGCGACGGGCTGCGTGCGCCCCTTCACGACGATCCGGTCCAGCGGACGGAACAGCACCGCCCCCGGCTCCGCCTTGCGGCTCGCCTCGACCACGCTTTCGGTCACGAGCGTGTAGACTCCGTAGGCCTTCGCGCCGGACTCCATGCGCGCGGCGAGATTCACCGTGTCGCCCATCATCGTGTAGTTGAAACGCGTGTGGCTGCCCATGTTGCCCACGACGGCGCGGCCGAGATTCAGACCGATGCGCGTCTGCAGGTTGGTCACGATGTCGGGCCAGCCCTTCGTCGCCTGCTCCGCCTTCCACTTCGCGCGCAGCTCGGCGCAGCGGGCCTGCACGCGAAGGGCGGCCACGACCGCGCGGTGCCCGTGGCCGGGCAGCACAAGCGGCGCGCCATACATCGCCACGACCGCGTCGCCGATGTATTTGTCGAGCGTGCCGCCCTCCGCCTGCACGATGTCGGTGCAAGCGGAGAGATACTCGTTCATCAGCTCGACGAGCTGCGTCGGAGAAAGTTTTTCCGAGAAACTCGAGAACGACTCGATGTCCGAAAAATACGCCGTGATCTCCTCCTCCACGCCGCCGAGCCGCGGCTCCTTGCCCGATTCCACCATCTGGTCGACCAGCGCCGGCGCCACGTAGGTGGCGAACATGCCGCGGATGCGGTCGCGTTTAGCCTGTTCCTCGCGAACCTTCAGCGTAGCGAACGCGCCCTGTTGCAACAGCAGCGCCGCGAGCGGCACCGCCAGCGGCGTCATGATGCTCCAGCCGATGAGCAGCAGCGTCGATCCCGCCGTCAGGACGACCGTGACCGTCGCGACCCCGCCGACAAACACGGGGATGCCCCGCTTTTCCAGCAGCCAGCCCAGCGCCAGACCCGCGGCCAGAAACGCCGCCAGCACCGGCGCAAGCGGGACGTCCCTGCGATAGTCGCCCTTGAGGATGTTGTCCAAGGCGTTGAGGTGGACCATCACCTTGGCGCTCTGCCCCGCCAGAGGGCTAGGACCGATATCCGTGAGTCCCGACGCCACCTGTCCGACCAGAACGATCCGGCCCTTCGTCGGCGCCAGCGGGAAACCGGGCTGATCCTCCGCGAACCGTTTTTGCAGGGAGTCGAAGACCTGCGAGTAACCAAAAGTCGGCACGCCGCCCTTGTTTTCCCCTGAACCGTGCTCGTGGCGGTAGTTCAGCACATACCGTCCGATCTCGTCCACCGGCACTCGCACGACGCCTTCCGGCTGGCGAATAAACAGCGCCTCGCCCGGGCGAATCTCCACCGCGCCGCGGTCCACCTTCCAGTAGTCCATCAAGGTCCGCAGGATCAGGCTCGGGTAAATCGCATCCCCGACCCGCACCACGAGAGGGACGCGCCGGATAACCCCGTCCGCGTCCGCCGACGCGTCGAGAAAGGCCGGC
>CBIHRE010000674.1:0-2949 GCA_966212385.1 uncultured Akkermansia sp.
CCCCCCCCGCCCCCCCCGCGCCCCCCCGCCCCCGCGCGCCTAGCGCGAGTACAAGGTTTTGTTTCCCGACGGCATTCGCAACCGGGGCGCGAAAAAGGCGCGTTTCCACGAGGGAAAACGCGCCGGCGAAGCGTTGGTGAAAAATCGGCGGGGACGGGGAGGCGGTCGGTTACGGAGGTCCGCGTAGGAGGGAGCGTCAGCCGCTCGGATTGCCGTCGAGCCAGACGACCTGCCGCTGGCCGTCGGCAAGGGTGAAGACGATCACGCGTTCGTTCTGGAGGTGGGCGAGCAGTTCGGCGTCGGTGGCGACGGGGACGACCGGTGGCGAAAGATCGGCCGCCGCTTCGGTCGGGCTCGTCGTCGCCAATGCATTTTGGTCCGAGGTGTCGCGAGTTGCTTTTTCGGACGAGGGGGCGGCGTGGAAAGCGGCAAGCATCGCGACGATGAGCAACACGGCCGCGCCCGAAGCCTGGCGGACGCGGCGGCGGAGACGGATGCGCGCGGCCATCCGCGAGGGGAGGGCCGGGTCGGTCGGGGAATAAACGTCGCGCAGCAGCGGGTCGCGGCGATCTCGGCGGAGGCGGTTCATGTCGCGGCGGGGAGGCGGGCGAGGAGTTCGCGCAACTCTTGGCGAGCGCGGGTGAGGCGGGATTCGACGGCTTTGTTGGAGAGGCCGAGCTCGGTCCCGAGTTCTTGGACGGATTTGCCGTGAAGGTATTTCCCCTCGACGAGCGCGCGGGTGTCTGGGGCGAGCAAAGTGAGGGCGGTTTCGAGGGCGGCGAAAAGCGCGGACTCGGCGGTCTCGTCGGCCTCGGGTTCCGGTTCGGCGGCGCGGCGGCGTAGGCGGTCCAGAAAAGACAGCTCGCGGCGCCGTGCATCGCGGAGGGCGGACAGGGAGACGGTGCGCAACCAGGCGAACCACATCGCGGGTTGATCGCAGGCGCGGACGTAGCGGCTGATGCGGAGGTAGGCGCGTTGGCGGGCCTCCGCGGCGAGGTGCGGGTCGCCGCGCGCCCCGGCGAGGAGCACGCGGAAAATGAAGGGCCCGTAGTCGCGGTCGAAGGCGCGCCAGGCGTCGTCGTCGCCCACGGCCATGCGTCGCGTGAGCTCCGCCAACTCCGCGGCGTCGGCGGTCAAGGTGTGGTCCATCCCGGGGGCAAGGGAGACGGCGATGTGGGCGAGGGCGGTCACGGATTGGGAGCCGGCCGGCGCCCGGCCTCGTCGATGAGGCTGCGCATCACGGCGTTGACGATTTCCAAGGCGGCGCCTTCACGCGAGGAGACAAGCAGAATGCCGGTGGCGGCGTGATATTTGATGCGCAGGGCCTCGGGGCGGTGCGAGGGATCGATGGTCCAGGCGGCGTTGAGGGTGGAAACGACTTCTTCGACGGGGAAGCGGCCGCCCAAGGCCGAGATCGGGAAGCTTTGGAAGCGCTCGGGTTTGGACGCGCCCTCGGCTTGTTCCGAAGACGGGTTGATGCGGTCGGGGTTCACGCGCACGGTGAAAACCGGGAGTCCGTCGCGATCCGGGTTTTCGGCGGGGAGGTCGATGATGTAGCCGTCGAGGAGCCAATCGATCGCCATGGCGAGATCACGGGGAGACACGTTGCGCAGCGCGAAGGCGGGCAGAGGCAGCGCGAGCACCTCCTTGGATGCGATCAGATTGAAAGGAGCCGACTCGGAGGAGTTGATCGAGGCGAGCAACTGGGCGAGGGTGCCGCCGGGGAAATCGACGTTGATGCCTCGCGGCTCGACGAGGTTCGCCACGAGCTCGACGGCGAGGTCGCGGATGCTCGCGGAAGCGGGCTCGCCGGGACGGCTTTTGATGACCGGGATCTCTACCACATCCAAGCCGCTCCCGTCCGGCGCCGCGCGGGTGATCGTGATGGTGCTGGTGATGTTGTTCTGTTCGTCCGCGGAACTGGTCAGAGAGATACTGAGTTCGCTGGCCTCGATAACGGCCGTCTGGCCGGCTTGGGTGACGAAGGTGGGGCCGGCGATGACCTTGAGGGGGGCGCCATCGGCTTCCTTGGCGGGACGGATTTTAATCCGGGAACGAATGATGGGTGGTTGGGCACGGCGAACATCGGCATCGGCTTTGCGGCTGTCCCGCCCCTCGACATCAAAGCGTTGCTGGAGCTGTGCGATGCGGAGTTTTTGCTCCTGCACCTTGGGGTGCTGCTCGGCGAAGCGTTGGCGGAGGACGGCGAGTTCGTCCTTCGCTTTGGTGAGCTCCTTCGCGTCGTCGGAGGTGGCAAAAGCGGACGCGGAGCCGAGGGACAGGGTAAACAGCGTGGAGAGGAGCAGCGGTGTTTTTTTCATGGGGTTATACATGAAATACGCGAGCTGCCCTGAAATCCTTCGCGAGCGGGCGCAAAAAAGCCGACCCGGCGAGGAGTCGGCTTTGAAAACGTCCGCGGCGGGCGGAGCGAACGCGGCGGAGAGCGGTGCTCAGGCTGCCGGGGCGAGCTTGGGCGTCTCGGCGAGGGCGGCGTCGAAGGCCTTGAGCATGGCGGCGATGGTCTCGTCGGTCTCGTCGCCCATGTTGGAGATGCGGAAGGTCTTGCCCTTGAGCTTGCCGTAGCCGCCGTCGATGACGAGGCCGTGCTTGGACTTGAGGACCTTGTTCAACACGGCGAGGTCGTAGCCGAGGTTGTTGGCGAAGCAGTTGAGCGAGACGGAGCCGTAGCCCTCCTTCGGGAACATCTTGAAGCCCTTCGCGAGGATGTGGTCGCGCACGGTCTTGTTGAGGCGGGCGTGGCGGGCGAAGCGAGCCTCGAGGCCCTCGGCCTTGATGTCCTCGAGCTTGGACTTGAGGGCGTAGATGAGGGCGATGGTGGGCGTGCTCGGGGTCATGCCGGCCTCGTGGTTCTTCTGGAACTCGACGAAGTCGAAATAATAGCCGCGGTCGTTGATGGTGGCGGCGCGGTCGAGGGCCTTCTTGGAGACG
>CBIHRE010000675.1:0-2928 GCA_966212385.1 uncultured Akkermansia sp.
ACGTCGACAAGAAGCCCGGCTCCCTCGCGCCCAACGCCCACGCCTCCATCCCCCTCGACGCCGGCGTCGCCCGCTACGCCATCCCGCCCGACAACCCCTGGGTCGGCGCCACCTCCTTCAACGGCCTCGCCGTCACCGCCTCCGCCGTCCGCACCGAGCTCTGGGCCGTCGGCCTGCGCAACCCCTGGCGCTTCTCCTTCGACGCCTCCACCGGCGAGCTGTGGTGCGCCGACGTCGGCCAAGACACCTACGAGGAGATCGACCTCATCGCCAAGGGCGGCAACTACGGCTGGGCCTACCGCGAGGGCGCGCACAACGGCCCCAAGGCCGCCTCCGCCCCCGCCGGCTTCTCCTCGCTCGCGCCCCTCTACGAATACACCCACGGCACCGGCACCTTCCAGGGCAACTCCATCACCGGCGGCCTCGTCTACCGCGGCACGCGCCTGCCGACGCTCGACGGCGCGTATTTGTTCGGCGACTACGTCTCCGGCCACATCTGGAGCCTTCGCCGCCCCGCCGGCGGCGGCGCCCCCCAAGTCGCGCGCATCGCCGGCGAGGGCGGCATCGTCGCCTTCGGACTCGACCCCGTCAACGGCGACCCGCTCATCGCCGACATCGACGGCAGCCGCGTCCTCCGCCTCGTCGCCGGCGACGCCGCGGACGATTTCCCCAAGACCCTTTCCGCCACCGGCCTCTTCGCCGACCTCTCCGACCTCTCCCCCGCGCCCGGCCTCCTCCCCTACGCGCCCAACATCCCCTTCTGGAGCGACCACGCCATCAAGCGCCGCTGGTTCGCCGTCCCCGACCCCGCCGCCCGTTTTACCTGGGCCGAAAACGCCCCGTGGACCTTCCCCGCCGGCGCCGTCTGGGTGAAACACTTCGACCTCGAGCTCACCCGCGGCGACCCCGCCACCCGCCGCCGTCTCGAGACGCGCCTCCTCGTCAAAACCGCCTCTGGCGCCTACGGCGTCAGCTACCGTTGGAACGAGTCCCAGACCGAGGCCACCCTCGTCCCCTCCGAAGGCGTTTCCTTCCCGCTCACCGTCACCGAGAACGGCGTCCCCCGCACGCAGACTTGGCAAATCCCCGGACGCGCCGCCTGCCTCGTCTGCCACACCCCGCAGGCCGGCCACGCGCTCTCCTTCAACACCCGCCAGCTCAACCGCGTCGAGACGATCAACGGCTTCACCGGCAACCAGCTCGATCTCCTCCACGAGGCCGGCTACCTCGCCAACACTCCGCCGCCCCCCAATATCCTCCCGCGCCACCCGCGCCTCGATGACACCGCCTACCCGATCGACACCCGCGCCCGCGCCTACCTCGCCGTCAACTGCGCCTACTGCCACCAATCCGGCGGCACCGCCCCCACCGCCTGGGACGGACGCCCCGAGCTCACCCTCGCCGCCACCGGCCTGATCAACGGCGCCGCCGCCAATAACGGAGGCGACCCGCTCAACCGCCTCATCGTCCCCGGCGACATCACCCACTCCATCGTCCGCAACCGCGTCGCCGCCGCCAACGGCTTCACCCGCATGCCCCCGCTCGGCACGAGCGAGCTCGACCAAAACGCCATCGCCCTCCTCGACGCCTGGATCGCGCAAAGCCTCCCCGAGCGCCAAACCTACTCCGCCTGGCGCGCCAAAAACTTCGGCTCCGACACGTCCCCCGCCGGCGCTTCCGACGCCGATCCCGACGGCGACGGCGCCACCAACTGGGCCGAGTTCCTCGCCGGCACCTCCCCCGTCGAAGGCGTCGGCCTGCTCGTCCCGCAACTCTCCGCCGACGGCGGCACCGTCACGCTCACTTTCGACATTCCGGAAAACCGATCCTTCCGCATCGAAACCTCCACCGACCTCGCCACCTGGACCCTCTGGAACGTCCCCGGCAACGACGGCGTCGTCCGCCCCGGCGGCCCCGTCACGATCACCGGCCCCCTCGACGTCCCCCGCCGCTTCTTCCGCCTCCGCCTCAGCGAAAACTAACTCTGCCTTTGGACCAAGGTGGGCGGGCACGTCCCTGTGCCCGCTGCCTGGAGATCCCACCACGGGCGGAGAGACCCCGTCCCCCCATGGCCGCATTCTTCCCTTTCCCCCGCTCCCCCCTCCTGCATGCACTACCGCACCTTCGGCCGCCTCGGCTGGCGCGTCTCTGAAATCGGCTTCGGCGCCTGGGCCCTCGGCGGCGGCGCCTGGGGCTCCCAAGACGACCGCGACTCCCTCGCCGCCCTCCACGAGGCTCTCGACCTCGGCGTCAACCTCATCGACACCGCCGCCGGCTACGGCAACGGCCGCAGCGAACGCGTCATCGCCCGCGCCCTCGCCGAGCGCCGCGACCGCCAGCGCGAACACGTCTACCTCGTCACCAAGACCCCGCCCGTCGCCGGCAATTGGCCGCCCCAACCCCACGAGCGCGTCGAGGACCGCTACCCCGAGGCCCACCTCCGCGCCAACCTCGAGGAACGCCTCCGCGAACTCGGCGTAGATTGCATCGACGTTCTCCTCCTCCACGTCTGGTCGCGCTCCTGGAACCGCGACCCCGGCCCGCTCGCCGTCCTCGAACGCTTCAAGCAGGAGGGCAAGATCCGCGCCTACGGCATCTCCACGCCCGACCACGACCAGGATCAGCTCAACACCCTGCTCGCCGCCGGCCGCCTCGACGTCGTGCAACTCGTCTACAACCTCTTCGAGCAACAACCCGCCGCCGAGGCCCTCCCCCTCGCGCAGGCGAGCGGCGCCGCCGTCATGGGCCGGCTCGTCTTCGACGAAGGTTCGCTCACCGGAAAACTCGACCCCGCGAAGCCTATCCCGCCCGACGATTTTCGCAGCCGCTACTTCGGCGGCGACCGCCTCGCCCGCACCGCCGAACGCGTCGCGCTTATCCGCGAAGACCTCGCCGGCACGGGAGTCGAGTTGCCCTCCGCCGCGATCA
>CBIHRE010000676.1:0-2912 GCA_966212385.1 uncultured Akkermansia sp.
TCTGGCCTTCGGAAATGCAGTCCGTGCCGATGAGGATGTCTATCTCGGCGGTCTCCTTGGGCAGGATGAGCGCTTTATCCTTGGAGCGCGGGGAGAAGAGCGTGAGAAGCGATTGAAAGTCGTAGGCTTTCTTAAGCGTGCTGCGCTGGTGGTTGCCGCCGCTCACCTCGGCGGTGTGAAGCTTTTGTTTTCTAAGAAGGTCGGGAGATAGCTGATCGAAAAGGTAGCGTGCGGTGTCGGCGAAGGCGGTGAAGATGATCACCTTCTTGTTGCCGGGATTGATGGGCGAACCGAGCTTGCTGAGAATGGTGGTTCGCAGGTGGGAGAGCTTGGCATCGTCGGCGGGCGTGACCTTGCCCATCTCGGCTAGCAGCTCGTCGATGATCACCAAGTCGACCTCCAGTTCGTGTTTCCAGCGCGGCAGATCCATGTCTGCGAGATTGAACTGAATCTTTTCGTCAATGTTCGCATCCTCGGGGTCGGGCAGATCGTCCTCGTCGTCCGGCTCGCGATTCGCGAAGACGGGTGAGACGTCGGCAAAGGTAGGATCGCGGCCGGTTTTTTGATAGGTATCGATGCGACCAAGCGCGTGCCGGTAGTTGGCCGCGAGGCTCTGAAGGGTTAGGCGGAAAGCGTAGACGGAGCTTTCGAGCCGCTTGAGCAAATTGACCGTCATTAGGGCCTGAATGCCCTTTTCACGGCCGGACTGCTTCAAGTTTCCGTGACCGACCTCCGACTCCGGATCGTAGAAAGCATCGTAACGTTCGCGTCGGCTGGGCTGAACGTAGCCGAGAGGCGCGTAAACGGCCAAGGTGAGCCGGGTCAGACGCTCGTAGATTTCGTTGAAGCCGATGACATCGTCGCGATTCGTGAGCGGGCAATGGTAGGACACGGGCTTTAGCCGATCGGGAAAGGTGCCGATGGACTGCGTGTCGTAGTAGGTCTGGATGTGCCGTCTGGAGCGCGCGATGGTGACACTGTCGAGAAGCTCGAAGAAATCGAAGTCGAGCGCCTCCAAAATGGCGGCGGCGGTCCGCTCCTCCGGTGGCAACTCCGACCACGCGTTAAAGGCGGCTTGGGCCCGGCGGAAAATCTCGTCGATGTCCTTTCCAACCTTGAGCTTTTCGGCGAGGCGATGGGGTTCGCCCTCGTAGGCGAGCGCGAGCTGGTTTTTGAGATCAGCGAAGCGGTTGTTCACCGGAGTCGCCGATAGCATGAGGACCTTGGTCTTCACCCCTTGGCGAACAACTTGATTGAGGAGGCGTTCGTAGCGGGTCTCACGCTCACCGTCGCCGAAGCTGTTGTTCCGGAAATTGTGGGACTCGTCGATGACGACGAGATCGTAGTTGCCCCAGTTGACACGGTTCAGGGGCAGACCACCCACTGACATGCCGCTCTCGCGCAACAGATCGGTGTGGCAGAGCACATCATAACCGAAGCGATCCTTGGCGAAAATGTTGGTCGTGAGATTGCCGCGGTAGGTCAGCCAGTTGTCGGCGAGCTTTTTGGGGCAAAGGACGAGGACGGTTTTGTTGCGCAGCTCATAGTATTTGACGACGGCGAGAGCGGTGAACGTTTTTCCCAAGCCGACGCTGTCGGCCAGAATGCAACCATTGTAGGTCTCGAGCTTGTTGATGATGCCCGTGGCGGCGTCGCGCTGAAAATTGAAGAGCTTTTTCCAGACGAGGCTATCTTGGTAACCCGTGAGGTCGTTGGGCAGAACGTCGGCAGTGATATCTTCCAGAAACTCGCTGAAGATATTATAGAGCATCAGGAAGTAGATGCGCTCAGGCGAATTTTCCTGATAGACAGACGCGATGTGTTCGCAAAGACGACCAGTGACGTCCTCTAGCTTCTGTGGATCACGCCAGATTTGCTCGAAGAGCGAGATGTAAGACTGGGTGAAGGTGGGATCGCTGAGCCGGTTTACGAAGTTCGAGACTGCATTGCCTTTTTCGTAGCCAAGATCGACGGCGGTGAAGCCGTGAAGTGGCATGTAGACCGAATGTGCGCCTTCAGCGGAGACGGTGGCGAACTGCTGCATCGCCGCGTTGCTTCTGTTTGAGCGAAAAACCGCCTTTCGTCGCATCCAGTCCGCGCATTCCTTGGCGATGGCGCGTTGGGTGAGTTCGTTGCGAAGGCGAACTTCGAACTCGCTGCCGTAGAGGCTGCGTTCGCGTTCGAGTTTCGGAATGTGGAACTCCCGGTGATCTTTTTTAACCTTATCGGTGACTTCACCAGGGACGAAGGTTGGCGAGGTGAAGATGAATTCGAGCGAGTCGATCTGCTCCAGCTCGGTCTTCAACGCCTCGTAGGCGTAGATCGAAAAGCATGATGCCGCGATTTTGAGTTTCGCACCCGGCTTGATGGTTTTTTTGAGATCATCCCCTAGCAGGAGGTTGAGGTTGTCGATGATCTGCATGACAGCGGAGCCGGCGAGATAATCCTAGCGGAGCTACTAGGTTAGAAACTGCAACGCAGTTGTTAGGATGGATGCCCGCTCTAACAGGGCCGCTTGGAGTGTTAGCCCGGCCGGCAGTCCGGCCGGGCAGCTGCCTTTGAGCAGGGATGGTAGTGAGGGAGTAAGCGTCCGAGACATATTTGAAGAGATGGGGCCGAGGATGGCGTGCTTGTAGACGGCGGCGTCGAGATTGGAGCGGAGGCGGTCGGCGGCGTTCCAAAGCTTCTTGTCGAGGTCGTCGAGGAAGGCTTGTTCGGCGGAGGAGGGAGCGGAGGCGGTCACGGTGGACAGAGCGGAAGAGCGACAGTGGACAGATGGACAGAGGGAGCTAGGAGCCGGAAAGGGAGACGGCGAAAAGCGGGAGGTCGCCCGTGACGAGTTGGGCGTCGATCTGGGCGCGGGCGTGGGCTTCGGGCGTCGCGGGCGGCATACGAGCTGTTAAATCGTTGTG
>CBIHRE010000677.1:0-2909 GCA_966212385.1 uncultured Akkermansia sp.
AGGACGGCGAGCGTCTGCGCGAAGCGGCCGAGAGGCTGCTCGATTACCTGGCCGAGGAGCCGGAGACCGATTTGGCCCGGCTCGCCTACACCTTGCAAACCGGACGCGAAGCGATGAGCCACCGCGTGGCCTTTGTGGTGCGCCGCGTGTCGGATCTGACCCGGGCGCTGCGCGAGTTCTTGGCGCAGGGGCCGCAAAGCGCCACGGGTTCCAAATCGCAGAGCGCGTTGCTCGCCGCAGACGAAGACGCGGCCGACCTCGTCGCGACCTGGCTGGCGAAACGCAAGTTGGGCAAACTCGCCGAAGCGTGGCGCGCCGGCGTCGGTGTCGATTGGCGTTCGCTCTACGGCACGGCGAAGCCGGTTCCGCTGCACCTGCCGACCTATCCTTTTGCGCGCGAGCGTTACTGGATCGAGCCGGTCGACCCGCGTGATCGTCGGACGGCGGCGAGCACCTGCGCTTCGGAAAGCGTGGCGCCGGTCGCGCCGTCCGTCGACCGGGCCGGTGGAACCGAGAGCGCAGACGGCGAGATCGGGCTTTTGCTCTCGAAACCGGAGTGGTGTGCAGTTGCGGTCGGAGGCGTCCTCGCGGCCGGCGAACCCGCTTTCGGGGAACGTTTGGTGCTCGCTTGCGATTTGCCGCCGGCTGTCGAGGCGGAGCTCGTGTCGCTCCATGATAGCGCCGTCTGTATTCCGCTGCGCTCGCAGGCGGGGAGTCTCGAAGCACGCTACACCGCGCTCGCCTTGCAGCTATTTGAGGCGCTCAAGCGTCGGCTTCAGGAAAAGCCGCGGACGCGAACGCTCGCGCAAGTGCTGGTGAACGCGGCCGGAGACGGACACCTAGCCGGCGGATTGGCGGCCTTGCTGCACACCGCGACGCAAGAGAACCCCGGGCTCCTGGGACAAGTTATCGAGGTGACGGTCGGCGACGAGAACGCAGCCGCGATTGCCGCCCGTCTGGAAGCGGACGCACGCGCGCCGCATGATCGCTCGATCCGTTATGAGAAGGGCCTGCGTTCGGTGCAGGCGTGGCGCGAGCTTCCATCGACGGAGGCGAGGACGAAAGCCTGGAAGGACCGTGGCGTGTATCTGATCACGGGCGGCGCCGGAGGCATTGGGTTGGCCTTCGCCGAGGCCATCGCCGCCGAGGTCGTGGCGCCGGTGCTGATTTTGACCGGACGTTCCGAGCTGGACGAGGCGAGACGCGCCCGGATTCGGAATCTGGAACAGGGCGGAGCCGTGGTGGAATACCGCCGAATGGACGTCGCTCGCGCGGCGGAGGTGGATGCCTTGGTTCGCGACGTCATTGCTCGCCACGGCCGCGTCGACGGCGTGCTGCACAGCGCGGGGATCAACCGGGACAACTTCATCCTCAAGAAGGGGGCCGAGGAATTCCGCGCCGTGCTCGCGCCGAAGGTGGATGGCGCGGTCAACCTCGACCGCGCGACCGCCGGCATGCCGCTCGATTTCTTCGTCCTCTTCTCCTCCGGAGCGGGAGTGACCGGCAATGTCGGGCAGGCCGATTACGCCGCGGCCAACGCGTTCCTCGATCGTTTCGCCGAGCGTCGCGCCGCCTTGGTGGCGGCGGGACAGCGTAAGGGAGCGACGCTTTCGCTTAACTGGCCGCTGTGGCGCGACGGCGGCATGCGCGTCGACGCGTCGACGGCCGTGCGGATGCGCGAGAAGACCGGAATGGTCGCCATGCGCTCGGAGACCGGAGTCGCCGCATTCCATCGCGCGCTGGCCTCGGGCTCGCCCCGGGTGGCTGTCATGTGGGGCGAGCTTGCGCGTCTGCGCGCTTCGCTGCCGGGCAATCCCTCGGCGGGCCGGGCGACTGCGTCGCCCGCGACCGTTGCGGCGGGCGCTCCCGCCGCCGCGGCCTCCGATTTGCGCAATGCGGTTCTGGCGCGTTTGAAGAAGCTGCTTGGCGAGCAAATCCGTCTGGCGCCGGAGCGGATCGCGTCGCAGGAACCGCTCGAGCGCTACGGCATCGATTCGATCGCCATCACCGAGCTGAACCGCCGGCTCGAGGCCGTTTTTGGAGAGATATCGAAGACGCTCTTCTTCGAGCACCAGACCTTGGGCGAGCTGAGCGATCACTTTGTCGCGCAGCATCCGGAGGCTTGCTCGAAGTGGGTCGGTGCAGGTGGCGTCGCGTCGGCGGGCGCGGACGTCGCCGCACCTGCACTCGCACCCGCGCCCGCGGTGGCGGCGTCGGCATCCGTCGCGAAGGAAGCCGCACGCGGAAACGACGCGTCGCCCGAGCCGATCGCGATCATCGGTCTGTGCGGACGCTACCCGCAGGCGGAAAGCCTGGCCGAGTTCTGGCGGAACCTGGAGGAGGGCAGGGACTGCGTGACGGAGATTCCGGCGGAGCGCTGGCCGATGGAGGGCTTTTTCCACGCGCATCCGGAGGAGGCGGTCGCGCGGCGGAAGAGTTTCGGCAAGTGGGGCGCGTTCCTCGACGGCTTCGCCGACTTCGATCCGCTGTTTTTCAACATCTCCCCGCGCGAAGCCTTGGGCATGGACCCGCAGGAGCGCCTGTTCCTGCAGGCCTGCTGGGCGGTGCTGGAGGATGCCGGCTACACGCGGCGTTCGCTGGAGCGTCGCTTCGGCGGCCGCGTCGGCGTTTTCGCGGGCATCACCAAGACCGGCTACAACCTGCACGTCGACGAGATGAAGCGGCAGGGCAAGCTGGTGTATCCACACACCTCGTTCGGCTCGGTGGCGAACCGCGTCTCGTATTTCCTGAACCTGCGCGGCCCGAGCATGCCGATCGACACGATGTGCTCTTCGTCGCTGACCGCGATCCATGAGGCTTGCGAGCGGCTGCGGCGCGGCGATTGCGCGCTGGCGATCGCCGGCGGGGTGAACCTCTACTTGCACCCCGACAACTACGTGGAGCTGTCC
>CBIHRE010000678.1:0-2909 GCA_966212385.1 uncultured Akkermansia sp.
TGAAGCTCCTCCAGGCCGACCTGAAGACCGATCCCGAGGGCGCGGCGGAGAAGTCGGGCGAGTTTTCCTACGAAATGGAGGTGGCGTCGCGCCTGTTGCCACCCGGGCCGGACGCGCAGGCGCGCAGCAAGGGCGTGGTGCGGGTGCGGCAGGACGCGGCGCATGGCGTCGCGGAGATCGAGCTGCGCGGAGATCTGCGCCTGCCGGCCTATGGGCCGCTGAAGGCGCCGCCGGGCGAGCTGGTGTTGCGCATCGCGCAGACGGCCGAGGGCGAGCGCTACAGCGGCAGCGTGGTCTGGGGCGGGGCGGCGGAGATGCGTTTCACGGCGGACTTCGATCGCGAGGGACGAAAGATACGCGGCGAGACGACGGGCGAGGTGGATGCCTCGGCGGTGGCCTGGGCGGGACTCGATCCGGTGGCGTGGCCGAAGGAACGCGGGATTTGGAAATCGAATTTCGAGCTGGGCGTGGACGACGCGAACGTGGCGGCGCGACTGGTGGCGGGCTTGGTCGGGCGGCCGGAGCTGTTGGTCGTGGAGGCGAAAGACATCGAATCGGCGGAAGTGGAGCTGCGCGGGCTACCGCTGGCGTGGCTCGGGCGCTGGACGGACAAGCTCGGGCTGCGTTTCGACGCGGCGAGCGTGGCGGAGGGGAAGTGGCGGGTGGCGCGGGAGGGCGTGGCGGGCGCGAAGATCGAGACGCTGGAGCCGTTGAGGATCGGACCGGCGAGGTATGAAGACGGGTTGACTCCGGCTTTGCCAGCGGCGCGGGCCGAGGTGGATTTCGCGGCGAAAGCTACGGCGGAGCGCGCGGAGCTGGGTCTACGCGCGTTGCGGCTCCTGGTGGACAACGCGGAGCGATCGGAGGGACGCGTGTCGGCGCGCGGATGGTGGGATGTGGCGAAGGGCGGCGGAGAAGCCCGGGTGGAATGGCGCGAGCGAGGCGGAGCGGTGGAGCCTGCGCTGGCGTGGACGCTTGGAGGAGCGCTGAAAGTCGACGCGACGGGTAAACCGAGCTGGAGCGAGGGCGCGGAGCTGGGACGCTTTGCGGTGAAGGATTTTTCGTTGGCGGGGCTGAGCCGCTGGGCGGGCGGGAAGATATTCGCCGGCTGCTGGGCGCGGGGATCGGGGGCGGTGGAGGCGACGGACGCCGCGGGCGGGCTGGGTTTGCGGGCGGTGGATTTGTGGCGCTTCGAGGAGGTTCGCGTTGCTGAAGCGGGCGCGAAGGATGAGGCGGGATCGGCGTTGTTTGAGGGCGAGATCGCGCTGCGACCGGAAGTGGCTCGCAGCGGCGCGGGCCTGTGGAGCGGACGCGTGGCGGAGCTGCGCGTGGCGGAGACTTCGGGGCGCGTGGTCTCGGGCGAGATCGAGGGGACTTGGAACGAAAGCGACGGCGCGCATGGCGGCCGGGCGGACCTGCGGGCGGAGCTGCCGGCGGGGAGCGTGGCGCCGAAGGTGATCGGGCCGCTGGCGGTGGAGTTGAAGGCGAAGGCGGCGATGGCGGCGCCGAAGGTGGGGCAGGTGGAGGAGCTGGACTTGGTCGTATCGCGGGCGGAAACGAAGGATGAGCTCGCGAGCGTGCGCAGCGTGGGCGGCGGCTGGCTCTACGTGCGGCGGCCGAGCGGCGAGGTGGTCTTGAATTCGCTCGGGCCGTGGCGGCTGAAGGTGGCGGCGATGCCCTTGGCGTGGGCGAAGGAGTATCTGCCGCCGGGGCTGGAGCTGGGCGGGGATTTGCAGCCCTTCGAATGCATGCTGCTGGCGGAGATCGGAAAATATAAGGTGAGGCCGACGCAGCCAGTGGAGGTGAAGAACCTGACCGTGAAGCGCGACGGCGCGGAACTGCTGCGCGAGGCTCGGGTGGCGTTTTATCCCGGGCTGGATCTGCACGTGGTGCATTCGTTCCTGCCAAGGTTTCAAATCGTGTGGGAGGGAGAGGTGCACGCGACGGATGGCGTGGTCGAGGGCGCGGCGGGGAAAGCGTTCGAGTGGGAGCTGGCGACGGGATTTTTGGGCAACCCGGAGACGATCTTGCCCAAGACGATCGATCTGGTGGCGCGCGGAGATTTCGCGGCGTGGCGCGGCGTGGCTCCGTCGATCGCCGCGCAGTTGCCGCTGGCGGGGAAATTCACGACGCGGATCGACGGCGACATGCTCGGCGCGGAGCCGGTCTCGGTGTGGACGCGGGTCGAGGGGGTGCCGGCCGCGGAGGGCGGGCGCGTGCTGGCGCCGGTGGAAGCGGCGGCGCGCGGCAAGGTGGATGGAGCGAGGCGCGAGGCGAACTTCGATGTCACGCTGAAGATGGGCGAGGGCGCGCAGGCGGGCGATCTGGCCTTCGCGCTGAAGCTGGCGCTGGGCGAGGAGACGCTGCGTGTGACCTCGGCTCTGCGCGGCAAGCGCTGGGATTTGAGCGAATCGCTGGCCTGGGCGAGCGCGTGGAGCGGGGCGCACGCCGGGCCGGCGGTCGCGTCGAAGGCGGTCGCGGCAGGGAAGACGGATGCGGTTACGTCCGTGGTGACCGAGGCCGCGAAGTCGAAGGCTACGACACCGCTCGGTTCGGCGGTGTGGGGAGCTTTGCGCGGGAAGTTTGAACTGGAGATCGGCGAACTGCTGATGGCGCCCTATCGCGTGGAAAAGCTGGGCGGGCGTATCGAGCTGGATGACCGTTCGCTGGCGGTGCGCGGGCTGAGCGGCGAGATGTTCGCCGGGGGGCTGGGCGGGGATTTCACGCTGGCTTACGAACCGGGCGCGGCGGGCGGCGATCACGCCTTGTCGGGGGCGTTTAAGATTGAGCAGTTCGACACTGCTCGGGTGGTGCAGGAGGTGTTTCCCAACGAATACGGGCTGCTCGACGCGCGAGTGAACTTGCGCGCGGACCTGCGGGGGCGTGGCTATCGGCTTTGGGATTTGGTG
>CBIHRE010000679.1:0-2907 GCA_966212385.1 uncultured Akkermansia sp.
GCCGCCGTAGGTGAAGGCGGCGGAGGAGGTGATCTGGCCGTAATCGGCGCCCGCGGTCGCGGAGACCCCGGTGAGGCCGCCGAAGGCGTTGGCGCCGGACAGGGTGAAGGCGGTCGTGTAGGCGAGGGTGCCGCCGTTCACGGTGGTGCCGCCGCCGTAATTGGTGCCGGAGCCCGAGAGCGTGGCGAGGCCGGCGGTGGATTTGATCAGACCGTTGGTGCCGGACAGTTTTGCGCTGATCGTGCCGGCCTGAACGTCGAAGTTGCCTCCGTCGTTGGTGATCGTGCCGTTGCTGAGCGTGCCGCCGGTGATCGAGGTGAGCGTATTGACGACGCTTTTGCCGCCGAGATTGAGGGTGCCGCCGGAAATGGACAGGGTGCTCGTGCCGAGGGTGTTGTTGCCGGTGCCGGAGAGGGTGAGATTGCCGGCCGTCACGGAGGTAGTTCCGGCGAAGCCCGGGTTGGCGACGGAGATCGTCAGGTTTGAGGTGGAGCTGTTCTGCGCGAGGCTCGTTACGTTGGCGCCGAGCGCGCCGGCGAGGGTGATGTTGCCGGAGCCGGTGCCGGCGTTGACGATGGCGATGCCGGACCCGGAGGAGCCGATGGCGGAGTTGATGGTCACTCCGGCGTTGGTGGAGGGATTGCTGCCGGCGGTGCTGTTGGCCCGGATGGTGAGGGTCTTGGCGGAGCCGCTCGTGTTGGTGATGGTGCCGTAGGTGGTGACGCCCTGGCCGGCGCCGGCGGCCACGCCGATGTCTAGGTGGGAGGCCATGGAGAGCGCGAGGCCGGCGGTGGAGTTGCCGAGGTTCAGCTTGCGCGAACTGCCGACCGAGGTGTTGCCGTTGGCGTTGAGCAACGAGGCCACGCCCGCGTTGCCGAAGCCTTGGTTCGCGGCGGAGAGACCGGTGCCGTCGAGGGTGAGCGTGTTGCCGCCGTTGCTCAAAAGGTTCCAGTCGCCGTTGCGGTTGTTGAGCTTCACCGAGCCGACCGTGATGTTGGTATCGATCGTGTAGGAGCCATTTCCGCCGAATTGCGCGACATCTCCGGCGGTCGTGCTCCAGTCGGAGACGGTCGGCGCCCAGGCGGCGGCGCTCCAATTCGTGGCTCCTGTGGTGGAAGCAGAGTGGATGACATCGGCCGCCCGGAGGGGGATGGCGATGGCGAAGGCGGCGGCGAGGCCGGCGTGCAGCGGTGAAACAGATGGTTTCGTCATAGGGAGGAGCTGGCTTTGGGTGGTTTGCGGGGCGCCTCGCCGCCCGGACGAATGGGCAACGCGGCGGGACTCCTCGCCAATGGCCCTCAGGAAATCTCCCTACAAGGAGACGGACCTGTTATAGTAACAGCCGGCAGGGACGACCGCGGCGGCCGTTTACGGCGCCCAGACCTCGCCGCTCGGCGTGGCGACGGGGCCGACGTTGAGCGACTCCCCGGAGGTGAGGACGATTTTGATCCAATAGAAGTAAACGGCTTTGGGATCGGGGACCTTGTCGGTGAAAAGCGAGGGCTTGGCCTTCACGAAGTCCAAGCGTCCGCGGCCCTTGGTCGAGTCGGCGGTGTTGCGGTAGATGTCCAAGCCTTTGATCCGCAGCTCGGGCAGTTCCCAGGTGAGGAGGACTTCGTCGCCGTTGCGCGCGACCTGGAGCCGGGCGGATTGTTTCAGCGCAAGCAGATCGGCCTCGGATGTGGACGCGGGAGCAGGGACGGGGGCGGCTGCATCCGGGGAGGGCGTGGGTTGGGCGGCAAGCGGCAGGGCCAGCGCGAGGGCGACGAGGATGGATCGGGCGAGCATCGGAGGCGGGGGGCGAATCGGAGGCTAGGCGTGTTTCGCCGGCCCGACCAAGGGGGCGGCCTCGTTACGGTAACAAAAAGGCGAGTTCGCACCTTGGGGCGTGTCCCCGATTTCGCGCGGGGCGGGGCGGCCGCCTGCGCGAAGCTAGCGAGGCTCGACCCAGGCGCCGTTGATCAAGGTGCTCATCGCCAAGGCCCGGTCGCTGCGCTCGCCGCGGCTTACGAGGCCCGTCAGGTGGTCGATGGCGTTGCGACCGATGACGTCGTGGCGTTCGTTCACGCCGGCGAATTTCGTGGTGGTGGGGTCCACGTTGGAGCCGGCAAGGATGGGGCAATGCGTGCCGGTCGCGGCGAGTTGCTCGGCGATGAACGTCACCGCCTCCGTGCTGTGCGCGATCACGCCGTCGGGTTTTTCGCGCATGATCCAAGTCCGCAAGTCCTCGGGCGCGGGCATGCGGGAGGTGGAGATAAGCGGGGGAAGCGGCTCGACGCGGTTCTGCATGTTCTGCCAGGCGACGGCGGCGTTGAAGGCGTCGGAGGTGCGGACGCAAAACGTCGCGGTGGCGGCGAAGCCGATCCGGGCGCAGCCCTTGCGCGCGAGCTCGGAGCAGAGCAAGCGGGCGTTGTGGTAGTAGTTCACGCCCGCATGGGGGAAGGCGTGGTTGATCACGCTCGGAGAGGCGGCGACGACGGAAAATTTTTCCCAGTCGAGCAAGGCGCCGACGTCGGACGGATAGGTCATCTGCAAAAGAAGCACGCCCTCGATGCCACGGGTGATCAGGGTGCGTTGCAGTTGCCGGTTGAACTGGGTGGGGGTCTTCACGCGGAAGAGCTCGAGGCGGTAGCCGAGCTCCTCCGCGCGGGCTTGCGCGCTGCGCCAGGTTTTCAACAGCTCCAAGGGCTCGCTCCCTTCCTCGACGGAGCTGATCGCGGCGAGGGTGGCGAGGTAGGTCGGCTTTTGATGCCGACGGAGGTGCTTCATCAACTTGGCCAGCTCGGGGTCGGGTCGGTAGCCGAGCTTTTGCGCGGCTTTTTTCACGCTGTCGCGCAGCTCCGGGCTGACGAGCGGGCTGTCGCGGAGCGCGCGGGAAACGGTCATCACGCTCACGCCGGCCAGCAC
>CBIHRE010000680.1:0-2897 GCA_966212385.1 uncultured Akkermansia sp.
GAAAGAGAGATTCTCGATCACGAAGGCCTGGGTCTGGCCGGTGCCGAGCGTGGCGCCGGTGCCGACCAAGGTATACACACCGGGCGAGACGAGCGTGATGGCGCGGATTTCACCGGGCACGAAGGATCCGAAGTTTATGTCGGGGGCGAGCGAGGCGAGGGTGGCGGCTTTGCCTTGGGCGTCCCAAAGCATGGCCTCGTCCGTGTAGTCGAGTATGTCGGTGGCTCGGCCGCCGATCCAAAGTTTGTCGCTCGCTACGGCGAGCGCGGCGGTGTCGGCGTCGGCCCGAGACTCGAGCCGCGTGGCCTGGCCCGTGCGTGCGTCCCACTTGGTGGCGACATAGATGCCGGCGTTGTCGCTCGTGCCGGCGATGAGCGTTCCGTCGGCGGAGATCGCCTCGGCCAGGGTTTCGGTGGAACCGGCGGGGACTTGAAGGGCGCGTGCGGAGTAGATTCCGTTCGCCTCGCTCCAGACCACGGCCTGTTGCGCGGCGGTGGTCGTGGTCGTGACGCGGCCGGCGAGCCAGGCGCCGTCGGAAGAGGCGGCGGTGGCGAAACTGGGGTGGCCGGCGCCGCTCGGAAGGGGCAACGCTTGCGCGACGTAGCTGGCGCCGGGTGACCCGCGCCAGACGGTGGCGGCCTCGCTGTCGCCATCGACACCGGCCAGTCGCGCGCCGGTGGAGGAGGAGGCGGCGACGATGCCCGCGGCGGGAGACCCCGCGAGACGCGGGAGACCGGTGACGCCGTAATTGCCGGCGGTGTCGCGCGACCAGAGCACAGGGGCGAGGTTGAGCGAGAAATCGGAGGTGGGCAGGTCGACGTAGCCGGCGGCGAGCGCACCGTTGGCGGAGATCCAGCGCACTTCGCCACCCGCTCCGCCGGGAAGAAGCGGGAGCGACAAGGGAGCGCCGTAGCCGGCGCTGGTTTTGCTCCAAAGCGTGGGGACGAGCGATGCTTCGAGGTCGGCGACAAATCCCGCGACACTGCCACCGCTGGAAAGCCCGAGCCCATAGGCGAAGGATTCGGAATTGGTCACCGGCAACACGCGAAGGGTGGCGGCGGGCAACGTGGTCGCCGAAAACAGGCCGAGCGCGGTGGTGAGGAGGTGGGGATGTAGTCGGGAGTGCGGTATCATAGATTCCCCCATCCTCGACACCGGGGAGAATTGCACGCCCGGGCGACAGGCGCGCGGCGCTTTGATACCTGCTTTGCCAAACTCCGACGGAGAAACACGCAGAAATTGCGAGGATCTACGAGCGTCGGGAACCGAGGGCGGGCCGCTTTGTCGCGCCGGTCCCGATCCCATGTGATCGCGCGGAACAAGGGGCCCGACCAAGGGCTGTGAGTTCGGTTCGTTTCGGCTCCGGGTAGCTGTCGACGTTGCGATAAAGCGAGGCGAGCGACGCCGCTTCCTAGCTGACCTTGTCCTCCACGTCGCCGAAGTTTTCCCCGGCGGCCGCGGAAATGAGGCTGAGAGTGATGCCGTAGAGCACGCCGAAGGCGGAGAGGAACTCCAGGCGGGGGCGTTTTTAGCCCGGCTGCCGGCGTCGAGAATACGTGCGATGAAAACCCCCGAGGCGCGCCCCGTCAGCGTTTCGGTGCCCACTCCGCGAGGAAGGCCAAAACCTTCTTAGGGTCGTGGGCCGAGCCCTCCTCGAGTTTGCCGGTATCCTGCGTGGTGAGTCGGCGGCCCTCGGCGTCGAGGACCACGATGACGGGCAGCCCGAATGCGGTGGGATGATCGTAGCGGGTGTCGAGGGCCTTGTTGTGGTCTTTGTTCACGTCGATCATGACCACGACGTAGTTCGCCTTCAGCGCGGACGCGATGGCCGGATCGGTCTCGAAAAGTTTGTGGAGCTTGTGGCACCATCCGCACCAGTTGGCACCGAATTGGAGGAGCACGCGTTTGCCGTCGCGTTTGGCCTCGGCAAGAGCGTCGGCGACCTGTTTTTCACCGTCGGCCGATTCATCGTAAATCACGGGACGCGGGGCGTTGGGGGCACTTTCGGCGAAGGCGCGAGTCGGGACGGCGAGAGCGAGGGCGAGCGAGGCAAGAACGGGGACGAGTTTGGGGCTCATGAGAGAAGGCGCAGGTGGAGGAACGGATCGCGTTGTTGGCGACAAGACGAGAGGCGGCGGCGTGCCACGGGCTATTTTTTCAGCTCCTCGGTGATCACGGCTTTCATTTTCGCGAACTCCTCCGGATTGAAACCGGTCGACGCGAATTTGATGAGTCCGTCTTTGCCGATCACGTAGCAGCGCGGGATATACTGCGTGGCGTATTTCCCGTAGATCTCGCGTTTGGGGTCCGCCAGGACGGTGAAGGTGAGGCCCGCCGACTTTTTCCATTTCACCAACTCCTCGGCGCCATGCTCGCGACCTACCGCGAGGAGCACGAGGTCCTGGGACTTGAGCGGCTGCCAGATCTCTTTCTCGAGGTGCGGCATCTCGGCCATGCAGGGGCCGCACCACGTGGCGAAGAAATCGACGAGGACGACTTTGCCGGAAAACGACTCAAGGGTTACGGTGCCCCCATCGGTGGACACGCCGGAGAAGAGCGGGGCTTTTTGGCCGACGGATGCGAGATCGCCATCGCCGGCAGCCAAGCGGTGGTTCAGCGCGAGCAGACAGAGGAGGGCAAGGATGCAGCGTTTCATAGGGGAAGGGGCGCGGCGGCGGACGGCGGCGCGTCACAGGCAAAGAAAACCAATCTGCAACCGAGTCATGTCGATCCATAGCCCGCACGGCGATATGAATTTGCGAACGGGGTTGTGCGGCCGGGGTCATGCGCCATCGTCGCCGATGGAGTCCGCGACCTTACTCGGTGCGATGTGCGGGTAGTCCTGCTTGAACGCGAGGAAGCCGGGCTGGCAAAGCGGGGGGGGGGCGCGAGTTGCA
>CBIHRE010000681.1:0-2895 GCA_966212385.1 uncultured Akkermansia sp.
GCGGCGTGGCCGCGGGCGACGGTCTCCTTGAGGAGGGCGGGGAGATCGACCCACGTGGAGGCGTCGCGATAGGCGCCGTCGGTGGCGCGGGCGAGTTCCTGGAGCGTGGCGGGATTGAGACGGGAGAGGACGGCGGCGCCGCGGGCGTCTTTGGCCAGGCCGCCGTCCTTGTCGGGGACCATCGCGCCGGCGGACGTGCCGAGACCGAGGGCGATGACGCGGACGCCGCGCTCGGCGAGGCGTTGGGCGAGAGGGCTCCAGGCGTCGTTCTCGGCTTCACCATCGCTCAGGATTATGAGGTAGCGGTCCGGCGCGGGGGCCTCGTCTCCCGCGGCGGGGGCGGGGCCGAAGGCGTCGGCGGCGACGCGGAGGAGGCCGGCGAAATCGGAGCCTCCGACCGGGATCATGTCGGGGCCGAGTTCGTCGACGAAGGTGCGGAAGATCTCGTAATCGGCGGACAGGGGGCTCTGGAGAAAGGCGGTGCCGGCGAAGGGCAGGAGCCCGAGGCGCTCGCCCTGGAGGTCGTCGGCGAGGTCGCGGACAAGAAGGCGCGCGCGGGCGAGACGCGTGGGGGGCACGTCGTCGGCTAGCATGGAGCGGGAGACGTCCACGGCGACAAGAACGTCGCGCGCCTGGACGAACGTGGGGGTGGAGATGGCGGCGCCTTGGGGGCGGGCGAGCGCGACGACCAGGCAGGCGAGGGCGAGGCAGGCCGCGAGGGGGCGCGGGGAGAACGACCATCCACCGATCACGGCCGACCACTGGCCGGAGCGGATCCGGGCCCGAGGGATTTTGGGGTGAGGGTTGGCCGAGACGCGGGTGCGGGCGAACGCGGTCGTGAGCAGCAGGGCGGCGGGGAGCGCGAGAAGCCAGAGGAGATGCGGTTGGGCGAAGGTCATGGCCTAGGCGGTGCGGCGAAGGAGAGGGACGGCGCCGAGGGCGAGAAGGAGGGCGGCGGCGCCGGCGGGCCAGGCGTAGAGCTCGGTGGCGAGGACCTGGGTGCGCTGGTCGAAGGAGATTTTTTGCGCGCGGTCGATTTCGGAGAAGGCGTCGGTGGCGGCGTCGGGGGCTTCGGCGCGGAAGTATTTGCCGCCGGTCTCGGAGGCGATTTTGCGGAGCGCGGTGGGGTCGAGATCGGACATGTCCGGGCGGGTTCCGACGCGGCGGCCGGTCTTGTCGAAAAGAGGCATCGGGACGATGCCGTCGCGGCCGACGCCGATGGTGAATACGGGCACTGCGCGGGATTTCGCGAGGGCGGCGGCCTGCTCGGGGTTGAGTTCGCCGCTATTGTTGGAGCCGTCGGTCATGAGGATGACGAAGGCGCCGGCGCGGGGGGCGTCCGCCTCGGATCGGGCGCGTTGGAGTCGGGCGAGGGCGAGGCCGAGACCGTCGCCCAGCGCCGTGCCGTTTCCGACCAGGCCGATTTGAAGGCGGGACACCTGGCGGGCGAGCCAGTCGTGGTCGTGGGTGAGAGGCGCGAGGGTGTAGGCGGTGCCGGCGAAGACGACGAAGCCGATGCGGTCGGCGGGGCGGCGGCGGATGAAGGCCTCGAGGACGGGCTTGAGCGCCTCGAGGCGGTTTATCGGGCGGCCGTCCCGTTCGCTGTCCTCGGCGAGCATCGAGGGGGATAGATCGATGGCGATGACGATGTCGTAGCCTTCGCCGCGGATGATGCGGGTGTCGTCGACTCGCTGGGGGCGGGAGAGGGCGAGGACGAGGAGCACGGCGGCGGAGTAGGCGAGGCGGACAGGCCAACGCCGGGCGGAGGACGTCCGGGGGGCGGCCCAGGCGGCGGCGTGGGGTATCACGAGAACGGATACGGGACGGCGCCGGCGCAGCCATGAGAGCAGCGGGAAGACGAGCAGCGCGAGAAGCCAGAGCGGGGCGGCGAGGCGCAGCGGACCCCAAAGAGGAAGCGTGAGGTCGGACAGGGCTTGGACGAAGGGCGGCACGGCGGATCAGCGGGCTTCCCGGCGACGGAAGAAGCGGACGAGGGAGTCGAGGCGGTTTTCGTCGGTGCCGACGACGTGGCGGCCGAAGGGATCCGGGAACCACCCGGCGAAGGACGCGTCGCGGGCCTCGCGCCAGCGGGCGTGGGCGACGCGTTCGGC
This sequence comes from uncultured Akkermansia sp., assembly GCA_966212385.1. GTDB lineage: Bacteria > Verrucomicrobiota > Verrucomicrobiia > Opitutales > Opitutaceae > IMCC26134_A. The sequence goes on from CBIHRE010000681.1 coordinate 2,112, forward strand.
GTGGCCGCGGCCGAGCGAGACGAGCTGGCCGGAGAGCGGGTCGTAGGCGGCGAGATCGCCGGAGTTTTCCGGGTAGGCGCGATCCCAAGGATCGTCGATGCGCAGGCCGAGCACGGTGTTGCGGCGGGTAAAGGCGGACCAGCCTTCGGGCAGGGGACGCGCGGGATGATCGGAGAGCCAGACGACGATGGTGTGGCGGGGGGCGAGCGCGGTAAGAGCGGGGAGCAAGGAGCGGGGAGCGGGGAGCGCCGAGTCGGGGGAGAGGGGCGGCGGCTCGGCGGAGAAGAGGCGGGCGGCGAGGTGGTGGATGGGGCCGCGACCGTTGACCGGCGGGACGAGATCGGGGCCGGAGGGGCGGAGATGGGCGAGGCCGATGCGGTCGCGGTTGACCGAGGCGAGCAGCAGGAGAAGGCCCGCGAGCTCAAGGAGCGCCTCGCGCCGGGTGGTCGCGCCGGAGCCGAACTGGAGAGAGGGGCTGTCCTCGAAGACGAGCAGGACGGTGACCTCGCGCTCCTCGATGAACTTTTTGCGGTAAGGCTCGCCGAGGCGGGCGGTGACGTTCCAGTCGATGTCGCGGACATCGTCGCCGTAGGCGTATTTCACGACCTGGTCGAATTCCATGCCGCGGCCGCGAAAGGCGGAGCGGTAGCCGCCGCCAAGGGAGGTTTCGACGGCGTGGCGCACGCGCCACTCGAGGCGGCGAAGGGCGGCAAGCGGGGCGGCGGGCGTCGCGGGGGAAGGCGAGGCGGGGGAGGCGGGAGAACTTGGCGGGAGCGGGGGGGGC
>CBIHRE010000682.1:0-2874 GCA_966212385.1 uncultured Akkermansia sp.
CGTCCGGTGAGTTCCTCGGATTCGACGAGCGTGCGTTGCTCGACCGCGGCGACGGTGACGGCGGGCGCGGGCGGCGTGGCGGCGGAGCCGGCGGTGGGCGAGGAGGAGGAATCGGCGCGGAGAACGCGCAAGGTGAGCGGCGTCGCGATGGAAACGAGGGCGAGCGCGGCGATGGCGGTGGCGAGGGTGCGGCGTTGCATGGCGAGGAGAGAGGAACGGACGGTGGGCGAGTTGCGGGAAACGAACGAGGGAGCCGGCGGGAGCGGATCAGGCCGCGGCGCTCAAGGCGTTGTTGAGCGCCGCAGCGGATTGGAGGCCGACGAGGCGGGCGACCTCGCGACCGTGGCGGAAGACGAGGAGCGTCGGGATGGAGCGAACGCCGAGGGACTCGGCGACCTCGGGCGCATCATCGATGTCGAGCTTGGCGACGACGGCGCGGTCGGCCTGGGCGACGGCGACCTGGTCGAGGATTGGGCCCTGGGCCTTGCAGGGACCGCACCATTGAGCCCAGAAGTCCACGAGGACGGGGCGGTCGTTGGAGGAGGCGACGGCGTTGGCGAAGGAGTCGGCGGAGAGGTGGAGAGGGAGCGTGGAGGTCATGTTGAAAGGAGGTCGGAGGTGGTGGCGGCGATCGCGGCGCGCGGCGGCGAAATGCGGGAGGCCGGTTTACTCGTGGACGCGGCTCAAGGGGGTGGAGAGGCGGTCGAGCAGGCTGCTGTCCCAGATGCGGGTGGCGGCGGAGCTCCGGTGCGTCGGGTAGTGGCCGAGACTCGCGAAGCGGGCGGCTTGGGTGTCGGTCGCGGCGAAGTGGGCGATCGCCTCGGCGGAGAGGCGGCGGTAGGTGCGGGGAGTCGAGATATGAGAGAGCGTGTTCATGGCGGGAATAAGTAGTTGACTAATTAGTAAAGTTTAAGGGTCTAAAAAATGCGCAGGTCGGCTGCGCGGAAGGAGTTAGAGCTCCGCCTATGCGGCGGAAAACGAACCGGAAGACAGAAACTTGAGACTAAGGAGAGAACTCAGACGTTTACCGGGGATCGGAACTTCAAGAGTTCCATGCCGAGGGTGGGCAAAGTTTTCATGATGCTGACATCGTTCAAGATACGAGCTTGGCCAATCATGCCGTCGATCAGAGCGAAGAGCGCGGTGGCCTTCTCGGCCGGGTCGCAGGGCTCGATGGCGCCGGCGGCGATGGCGTCTCGGAGGGCAGACTCGTAATAACGACGCTTCTTGGCGAACACCTCGCGAATCGCGGCGGACACGGCGGCCTGATCGGCGGAACAGGAACACTCGTTGCCCACGGAGCAGACGGCGCAGCCGAGCACCTTGCCGTGCTTACGTGCGAGGGCGGTCTGCTTCTCGACGATGGCATCGAAGTAGTCTCGGAAACGCTTCGCCGGCTCTTTATCCACAGACAAGGCGTTATCCAAAAATGGCTTCCACTCCGATATCCACATCTGCTCGATGGTGGCGACGGCGAGTTCGGCCTTGCCCGGGAAAAAGTAATAAAAACTGCCCTTCTTCACCCCGGCGCGCTTGCAGATGTCGTCGATGGTGACCGCGCCGTAGCTCTCCTCCCAGATGAGGTCGAGCGCGGCGGCCATCAGGCGTTCTTTGGCGTCGGAGGTGCGTCCCATGATTCGCCCATATAGTTGACTATTTAGTCTAAAATCAAGCGCGAAATTTTCGCTTTCCCGCGGCCTCAACATTTCGACCGCAAACGAACGTGGAAATTTAGCGCGAGCGGAGCAGGGTGGAGGCTTTCGTCTCCATGTCCGCCGCCGCACCCACGCAGAACGCCACGCCCACCGATTGGCAGCTCGTGCAGCGGCTGCTGCGGCTCGCCTGGCGCTACCGGCTGCGCTGCGTGCAAGTGCTGCTGCTCCAGTGCGTGTTGCTCACGCTGGGCCTCGCGGGGCTTTCGCTCACGGGCCACGGCATCGACTACATCAAGCACGTGATCGAGGCGCGCGGCGACCCGGCGGCGCCGGCGCCCACGATCCATCCGCCGTTTTTGCCGGAGATCACCGTCACGTGGTCGCCGATGCTCGCGATCACGGCCATCGCGGGCGCCATCCTGCTCTTCGCCGCCGTCCGGTCGTTCCTCAACTACCTCTACAGCATCTCGATCAACGACCTCGTGCAACGCCGCCTCGTCGTGGACCTGCGCGACGAACTCTACACGAAGCTCCAGCGCCTGAGCTTCCGGTTCTTCGACGCCAACACCACGGGATCGATCATCACCCGTGTGACGGGCGACGTGCAGAACGTCCGCATGTTTCTCGATCAGGTGCTGATCCAGAGCTTCATCATGGTCGTCTCGCTGACGGTTTATCTCGTCTACATGGTGAGCCTGAGCCCGACGCTCACGCTCGCCTGCCTCGCGACCACGCCGCTGCTCGCCATCGCCTCGGTGCTGTTCTCGCGCTGGATCCAACCGCGCTACGCCGCCAACCGCGAACTCGTGGACCGCCTCGTGCAGCACTTCACCGAGTCGATCCAAGGCATCCCGGTGATCAAGGCCTTCGGTCGCGAGCCCGAGGACCGCGCCGCCTTCGCCGCGCGCAACGACGAGGTTCTTCGCCAACAACAGGGCATCGTCTGGCGCGTGAGCACCTTCTCGCCCGCCATCGGTTTTCTCACGCGTATCAACCTCCTCGTGCTCCTCGGCTACGGCGGCTGGCTCGTGATCGAAGGCAAGCTCCCGCTCGGCGCCGGCCTCGTCGTGTTTGCCGGCCTGCTCGAGCAGTTTTCCGGACAGGTCAACCAACTCGCCACCATCGTGAACAGCGTGCAGCAGTCGCTCGTCGCTTCGCGCCGGGTGTTGGAGATCCTAGCCGCGCCCCTCGAAGTCACCGACGCCGCAGACGCGCGCCC
>CBIHRE010000683.1:0-2864 GCA_966212385.1 uncultured Akkermansia sp.
GCGCTCGTCACCACCGGCGGATACGCCGTGCCCGCGGGGGTGCGGTCGACGATCTGGATCGCCGCGATGCCGCCGGCGTTCGCGTTCAGCGTTTGGTCCGCGGCCGTGATCGTCAGATCCGTGCCGGTTATCGACGCGAAGCGAACGAAAGAGGCCGGGGGCGCGGCCAGGGCGGCGTCACGGGACTCGGCGGCGCCGAGCATGTAGGGGAGCGGCGAGGTCGAGCTGTTGAAGGTGTCGTGCGAGATCAGGCGGTAGTAGTAGGTCGGGCTGCCGACGCGGTCTAGGCGGAGGGAGCCGACGTTTCCGGAGCCTCCGCCCGCGACGTAGACGTAGACGTCGTAGCTGGCGTAGGGGATGTTGGATACGGTGACGCTGGCTCCGGTCGCCGCGCGCGACTCGATGTAGCCGTGGAAAAGGCGGCGATCGGGCGTCTTCGACGCGGCGGTGCCGCCGGAGATGTGGGCGGACCAGGTGTTGGCCGAGCTCCAAGTGGCGGTGGCCGCGGTCGACGCGCCGGTGTTCTCGATCAAGGCGAGCGGGGCGGGGCTGTTCGCGACGGAGGTTTCCGAGGCGGAGTTGACCCAGTTGGCGACGGGGAGGAAGCCGGCCGAGTCGCCTGAGGCGAAGGTGCCGAGGTCGGAGGTGTAGTTGGCGTTGAGGGTGCTGTTGCCGGCGCCGACGAAGTTCAGGCCGATGGCGCGCGAGGGGAGTGGCGCGTCGACGACCTGAAGCGTGGCCTGGGCGGTGGCGGTGGTGGGCGGGAAACCGATCGAGACGCCGGCGGCGTCGGAGACGATGACCGAGTAGGTGCCGGCGTTTCCGATCGCGACGCCGGTGAGGGTGAGCGTGGCGGCGGTCTGGCCGGAGATCGGGTTGCCGTTGAAATACCACTGGTAGCCGAGCGCGCCCTGGCCGGTGGCGGAGACGCTGAAGGACGCGTTGGCGCCGGCGCGGGCCGTGGCGTGCTGCGGCGCCGCGGTGATCACGGGCGGGGGCAGGTTGCTGTCGCTGTCGGATCGGAGGAAGCGCGAGGGCGGGAGAGCGACCTGGCTGAAGCGGACCTCGTCGAGCTGGCCTTGGAAGAAGTCGCCCGCGCCGTCGGCGAACTCGCCGCGGCCGAGGAGCCAGGGCGTATCCGAGCCGGAGGGCGGGACGAAGAGGCCGTTGAATCCGTTGACCGACTGGATGAGGGCGCCGTCGACGTAGAGGGCGAGCGTGCCGTCGAGCGAGCTGCCGACGACCGCGACGTGATACCAGGTGTCGATGCTGGGGACGTATTGGCTGTGGAGCTGGAGGTTTCGATTGTCTTTCGTGATCAGCTCGACGCGGAAGGCGTTGTTCAGGCCGGTGCCGGTGACGCCGCCGGCTTTCTGGATGTAGAGCAGGGCTTCGGGGCCGACGCCGTCGCCGGGGTTGCCGCTGTCGGCGCGGCCGACGAAGGTCTGCCAACCGGCGAGGCTGCCGAGCCGGACGTAGAACTCGATCGTGAAGTCGGTGAACGCCGCGGAGGCGAGCGGGCCGCCGGTGGCGGCGACAAGGCCGTTGTTGCTGCCGGTGGAGGGGAAGCTGGCGACGAACTGATTGTTCGTGCCGGTGCGGGGGACGGTGGCGGCGGGGATGTTGGTCGCGTAGGTCGGCGCGCCGGTGACGGAGAGCGTGTTGGCGTTGGTCGAGGAGTCGGTCGCGCTGGTGAGGTTGGTTCCGCCGGGGCCGTCCTCGAAGCGGTAGTAGGCGACGGTGGCCACGGAGGAGGAAATGACGGTGAGTTCGATCTCGCGGGTGGTCGTGGCGGCGGGGAAGCCGTCGGCGACGCCGGCGGGATCGGTGATCACGACGGAGTAGGTGCCGGCGGTGGCCGGGCTCACCTTGCCCAGATCCAAGGTCGCGGAAGTGGCGCCGGAGATGGGCGAGCCCTCGAGATACCATTGGTAGGTGAGCGTGCCGACGCCGGTGGCGGTGACGCCGAGGTCGACCTCGGTGCCGTCGAGCACGGTGGCGCTGGAGGAGCCGCTCGTGATGGTCGGCGGAGCGTAGGTGAGCGCGACGGAGACCTCGTTGCTGGTGACGGAGCCGCCGCTGTTGGAGGCGACGACGCGGTAGAGGCCGTTGTTGGCGTAAGTGGAAGGATTGAAGGTGATGCTGGCGGAAGTGGCGCCGCCGACGTCGGTCCAGGTGGAGCCGCCGTTGGTGGATTTTTGCCACTGGTAGCCGGGCGCCGGATCGCCGGTGGCGGCGGTGGTGAGCGTGACGCTGTCGCCGACGTGGCCGGTGTAGGCGGAGGGCTGGCCGACGAAGGCGGGCGCGGGGACGACCGGGGCGAGTTCGACGAGGAAGACGCGATCGCCGTTGAGCGCGGTGAGCGTGGTGTCGGGCGATCCGCCGAGGGCGGTGCCCTTGTAGGCGGAGCCGCCGGCGACCGAGTCGACGGAGGTGCCGGCAAGCTCGAAGAAGGCGTTGCCGGAGCCGGTGCTGAGGTCGAAGCCGTAGACGGTGTTGGGCGAGAGGACGACGGGCGTGGCGAAGGCGAACTTGAGCCAGGTGCCGGTGCCGTTGGCGCTGTTGGTGACAGTGCCGGGGAGCTTGTTGGGCTCGGTGCCGGTGATGGTGTAGGTCTCGTCGTCGACGACGAAGCCGGCGGTGCCGACTTGCGCGGGTCGGGTCATGCGGATGCGGTAGGTGGCGTTGGCCGCCTGGCTATACCAGGTGAGGTTGGTGTTGCTGGTGTAGCCGGCGTGGCGGAGCCAGACGGCGGCGACGGCGTAGCCGGCGGTGTTGGACCCGGTGGTGAAGGTCTGGCCTTGGTTGGCGCGGTCGTTGGCGACGTAGGTGAAGGCGTCGTTGCCGGCCCCGTCGGCGTAGGT
>CBIHRE010000684.1:0-2828 GCA_966212385.1 uncultured Akkermansia sp.
CTTGCGTGCCGTCGGGAAACAGACGGACGAGGGGCGCGTCGGCGGAGTAGGAGCCTACCAGCAGCTTGCCCTCGGCCTGAACGGCGAGCGCGGTGATATTCAGAGAACCGGGCAGCGTGCACACGAAGGTGGAGTCGATCATGCCGTCGGGGCGCAGGCGAACGACTCCGTTCGCGGGGGTGGAGGGGTAGCCGTAGGAAGTCAGTTGTCCACCGAGGTAAACGGAGCCGTCGGGGGCGAAGGCGATCTTCCGAATGCCGCTGTTAAGTCTAGGCCGATAGTGCCGGTCCAGCGAACCGTCGGATTGGAGTCGAACGAGGTATTGGTAGGCTGGGTCTCCCTGAAAAATGCTGAAGTCGCCGGCGATGTAGACGCGGCCCAGGGCGTCGGAGAAAATATGACTGCCGCCGGAGGTGGCTTGAGGTTGGAAGTCGGAATCGACGGTGAGGTCGGGATTCAGGCGGGCGAAACCGGAGCGTCCGGGGCCTCCGGTGCCGTTGATTTGGTTGAAGTATCCGCTGACCAGGACCTTGCCGTCGGGTTGGCGATATATGGCATTGATTTCGCCATTGAAGGCGCCGCAGGCGGGCACCGTGACGCGCCCGTCGGCTTCGATCACGATCAGTCCGGAGGACGCGCTGGTGCCGGAGGCTCCGTTGAAGGCGCCGCGTCCGCCCAAGAGGGTTCGGCCATCCGGCAAGTGGAGGACGACGTTCGCGTAGTCGGAGGAACTGGTCGTGGTGCTGGCGCTGGTGACCGGTTGGGACGGGTCGAGGGCGAAGGGGTTTTGCGCGACGGTGACGCTGGCGGGCGTGGTGCTGGCGGTGCCGAGGTCGTTGGTGACGGTGAGGGTATAAGCCCCGTCGTCGGTGTTGTTGGCGCGGGTGATGACGAGATTGCCGGTGGTGGCACCGGAGTAGCGACCGCCATCGATGATCGACACGCCGTTGCGCCGCCAGACGTAGGTCGCGGGCGGAGCGGCGAGGACGTCGGACGCGAGGGAGACGGTCGCACCGTAGGTCGGCGTGACGGATGCGGGCGAGGCGACAACAACGGGCGCGCCGAGGGCGTCGGCGTGGAGATCACCGGAGAGCGCCTGGAGTGCGAGCACGTGGACGAGGCAGGAAACGGCGGCGACTGCCAGGCGGTGGAAAAAATTCACGGACGCGGGCACGAGGAGCAAAAGGGAAGATGTTTCCGCCCGAACGGGCACGCATCCAGCCGCAAGCCAACGGCAAAAATGCGTGGATAAACGTCCCTAGGCACGGCTAGGCAGTGCGGAGCCGGGCGCGACGGCTTTAACTGCTGGGGCGACGAGGAACGCAGCGAAGCCGGCGGAGGCGGTTGCGGCCCAGCGCTCCCTCGGCCCTCAAAGTTGGGCGCGAGGGGATACGTTGTGGCTCAGGGTGCGGGCGCGGAGAAGCGGATCTCGCCGGAGGGCTGCTCGGGGACGGGCGCGCCAACGGGAACGGGCAGGCCGGGGACCAGGAAAAAGCCGGTGCCGAGGATGGCGTCACCGTCCGGAGCTTGGCGGAGGGTGCCGGAGAAGCTGACGGTGCGAGGCGTCACTTTGGTGGTGGCGAGCGGGTCGGCCTGTTCGCTGAGCTTGAAAGAGCCGGTGAAGGCCCCGGTGGCGGGGGTGATCTTGACGGTCCAAGCGGTGGCGGCGGCGTTGTCCGCAGTGAGAAGGCCTGCGGAAGAGAGCACACCCTGGAAGGGCAGATCAGATTCGCGGGCGCCGAGGTCGAGTGAGTCGGGACCGTGCGAGATGGTGATCGTGCCCGAGCCGGTGGCGGAATCGGTGAGGCCGAGGCGTTGGGCGAGGGTGCCGGCCGGGATGATAGGCGCCTTGGTGGTGGCCGCGGCGGCGGGCGGGAGCCAAGGATCGAGGGAAATCTGCACGCCGAGCGGGCCGAAGCCGGCGCGGTAGGATTTGTCGGGGACCTTGGGTGCGGGAACAGTGGGCAAGGCGGCTTTTTGCCAGATCAGGCGATCCGTGTTGGACGGGATGTAGTAACGTCCGGCGAAGCGCGTCTGATCGGGGTGCGGCAGGAGGCCGAGGCGGCCCGCGAGGAAGGAATCGGTGCGGGTGCCATAGGGGTTGGTCCACAGCAGGTAGGCGTCGCCCAAGGTAGGCTTGAGCGTGGCGGTGAGGGGCAGGCCGTCGGCGACGAAGCCCTTGAGGGTGAGCACGCCGGTGCCGGCGGCGATGGCGGCGGTGGCGTGGCCGGAGCCGCCGGGGATGTCGCGCAGGTCTTCGTCGAAGATCGTGTAGGCGGGGTGCAGGGCGAGGGTGTTGGCGCCGACGCCGGGGATCGTCGCTCCCTTGGCGAAGACGGCGAGTCGGGCGCCGTGGACGAGGGTGGCAAGGGGTTCGCCGTTGCGTTCGAGGGCGCCGCCAAGCGTGCCGTCGGAGTTGACGACGAGATCGAGGGCGAGGGCGTCGACACCGGCGGTGGTGCGCGTCCAGGTGGCGGAGGCCGAGGCGGCACCGGGAACGGAGTCAGGCGCGAGCGCGAAGACGGTGGTGCCGGGGCTGGTGGAGGTGCTGGAGACGGTGACGGTCTTGGCCTCGCGGGCGAGGGTGAGGGTGCCGGAATAGGAAAGGGCGTTGGGCGGGATGATCAGGGAGAGTTTGCCCACGGGCGTGGTCTCGCCGTCGAAGAGGAGGGCTTCGTAGGTGCCGCCGAAACCGATGACGGTGAGGGCGCCGGGGTTGGCAGCGGGCTTGAACGTGAAGGTCGGCGGGGGGCCGCCGGTGAAGAGGAAGGGATAGACGCCGGCGGCGCTGGCCTTGACCGCCTGGGTGCTGATAAACTGCGGGGTGC
>CBIHRE010000685.1:0-2823 GCA_966212385.1 uncultured Akkermansia sp.
CGTTGTTGTCGACCTGCTGGATGAGGCCGGCGACGCGGATCTCGAAAAACTCGTCGAGGTTGCTGGAGACGATGGAGAGGAAGCGGACGCGCTCGAGGAGCGGGTGGCGCGGGTTTTGGGCCTGCTCGAGGACGCGGCGGTTGAATGCGAGCCAGCTGAGCTCGCGGTTGAAGTAGGCGGACTTGGCTAGGCCGGCGGCGCGGGCCACGGGAGCGGGGTGGTTGTCGGGCTCCAGAACGACGTCCTCGGTGGCGGCCGGGGGCGGGCGACGCGTGGAGGGTGAACGGCGCACGGAATCCGCACCTTCCGACGTCGGGGCGTTGGCGGAGGACTTTCGGGATGCGGAGGAACGTTTGCGCGGCGTGGCCATGCGGGCTTCAAAAACGGAGAAACGCACCGGCAGGCGGCGCGGGAGACGAGAACAATGCGGCGCGTAACACGTTTGTCACGCGCCGCCCGGCGGTAGTTTGGGCGTCTTGGCGGCCGCGGCCCCGGGTCTCCAAGCAGCGGGCGGCGGGACGCATCCGCCCACCTCGGAAGCTAATCAGGCGACCCAGACCGTCTTGGGGTTGGTGAAGGCGAGCACGCCGGGGCGGCCGAGTTCGCGGCCGAGTCCGGAGGCCTTGCTGCCGCCGAAGGGGACGGCGACGTGGGAGCGGACGGCATGGTTCACGAAAACCATGCCGGCCTCGAGGCGCGGGACGTAGTCGGCGCGGGCGCGGCGAACGTCGCGGGTGAAAATCGCGCCGCCGAGGCCGTAGACGGTGCGGTTGGCGGCGGAGAACATGGCGTCGGCGTCTTTGGCGACCTCGACGGCGGCGACGGGGCCGAAAAGCTCCTCGTCGACGGCGGGCATGCCGGGGGCCACGTCGGAGAGAAGGGTGGGCGGATAGTAGGCGCCGGGGCCGGGGAGCGGTTTTCCGCCCATCACGAGGCGGGCGCCTCGGCGGAGCGATTTGGCCACCTGCGCGTGCAGCTCGTCCCGGAGGTCGGGGCGGGCGAGGGGGCCGAGCTGGACGCCGGGCGTAAGGGGATCGCCGACGCGGAAGGCGGCCATGGCGACGGCGAGGAGGCGGATGAACTCGTCGGCGACGCGGGCGTGGACGATGAAACGCTTGGCGGCGACGCAGCTCTGGCCGTTGTTGACCAAGCGGGCGGCGGCGCAGGTTTGGGCGGCGGCGGGCAGATCGGCGTCGGGGAAAATCAAATACGGATCGCTGCCGCCGAGTTCGCCGACGAAGGGTTTGAGGGCGGCGCCGGCGAGGGAGGCGACACGCCGGCCGGCGGCGGTGCTGCCGGTGAGGGTGACGCCGCGGATGCGCTCGTCGGCGACGAGGGGCTCGATCGCGGCGCCCGGGACGAGGACGCAATCGAAGACGCCGGCGGGCAGGCGGGCGCGGCGGGCGATGGCGCAGAGGGCGAGGGCGGTGCCGCAGACGTTGCTGGCGTGCTTGAGGAGGAGGACGTTGCCGGCGATGAGGGCGGGCGCGGCGGCGCGGATCGCCTGCCAGAGCGGAAAATTCCAAGGCATGATCGCGAGCACGACGCCGAGGGGCTCGGGGACGACGGAGACGCCGCGCGGGGCGGAGGGCGGGATCTCGGGCTTGAGAAAGGCGACGCCGTGGCGCGCGTAGTGGCGCAGGCAGTCGACGCACTTCGCGATCTCGGCGAGGGAGTCGGCGAGGGGTTTGCCCATCTCGGCGGTCACGAGCGCGGCGAGGGCCTGGCGCTCGCGATGAAGCTCGGCGGCGAAGGCGCGAAGGTGGCGGGCGCGCGCGGCGGGCGGAGTGGCGCGCCACTTGTCGGCGGCGGCGTGGGCGGCGGAGAGGCGGGCTTCGATCTCGCGTTTCGAATGCGCGGCGTGACGGGCGATGATTTTGCCGGTGGCGGGATTGGTGGAGACGAGGGCCATGTCGGAGCGTCGTGTCACGCCGAAGGGCGCGCAAGCGCGGCGGCGTCGAGACGTTTCCTGACGCGGCCCCGCCGGATCACCGGATGCGCATGCCGGCGGCGGCGTCCCAGCGCAGCGGACGCTCGTGGCGCGGGAGCGGGGCCTCGGGTGTCTCGCCGATTTTCACGCCGTGCGGCCAGGTGGCCGGGCAGATGGCGATGTAGCGGGCGTAGCCGCCGAGGCCGCCGGCGAGCTTGGGATAACCGATGGCGACGAGCGCGCCGGTTTCGGGGACTTTGTCGAGGTTGGCCACGCCTTCGGCCTGGGCGTAACCGTGGTGCATGAGCCAGTGCTCGCCTTCGAGGTTGGGCGTGCTGTCGGTGTCGAGCGGTTCGTGGCCGTGGAAGAGGATGCGACGCTCCTCGTGGAGAAAGCGGAGCGCGGCGAGGCTGACGCCTGGGAAGCGCGTGAGCGTGGCGAGTTCCGGCGAGGGCCAGCGCTTGGACCAATCGGAGCGGACGAAGACGACGGAACCCGCGGGGACGCGGCCGTGGGCGGTTTCCCATTTCTCGATGTCGGCGACCTGGAGGTGGTAGTTGGGATCGCCGGCGACTTGGTCGACGATGGAGATCACGACAAGGGGGCGGATCGCGTAGGTCGCGGGCAATTCGTCGATGGCGGGAAACTCGGGGGCCCAGTGGGCGGGCGGATCAAGCTGCGTGCCGAGCTGGTCGGTGGCGAAGACGTAGTTCGTGGCTTCGAAGCCGTCGGCGGCGTAGGTGTAGGGCTTGCCGGTCGCTGGGTTCAGGGTCGGGCTGAATTTGGCGGGGCCGAAGCCGAACCAGACGGGGATGGCCGGCGTGATGGTGTGGGTGAGGTCGACGTATTTCGCCTGGCGAAGCACGGTGTCGTAGAGCGACCAGAGCGAGGTG
>CBIHRE010000686.1:0-2818 GCA_966212385.1 uncultured Akkermansia sp.
CCGGCCCGAACCACGCCGCCGCCCGCGCGCCCAGCTCCGTCGCCGCCCCGCGCCCGTCCTCGCCCTCGACCGCCGCCGCCAGCCCCTGAAGCGCCAGCCAATAGCCGCCGCCTTTGTCGTCGACCAGCCAGCCCCAGCCGCCCGCCTGCCAGCTCTCGCCCGCCTTGTTCCGTCCCCAGGCCGCCGAGCCCGTCCCCGCGATCACCACCACGCCCGCTTCGCCGGCCAAGGCTCCCGCGTGCGCGGCCTCCAGATCGCTCCCGATCTCGATCACGCCACCCAGTCCGAGTCCGGCGACCTCCGCCCGCATCACCGCGCGCTCCGCCTCGGTCCGCACGCCCGCGAGTCCGAAAAAACTTCCGCGCACCCGCTCCGCGACCGCTCGCGTCGCCCTCTCGGCGTCACCGCTCGCCGACGCCGCCCCCGCCGCCGCCAGCGCGCCGCGCACCGCCGCGCCGATCGCCGCGCCGGCCGCCTTCGCGCCGATGGCTTGGAAATTGCCCGGTCCCGCCTCTCCGACGCCGCGCACCACGCCGGCCGCGTCCGCGAGCACCGCCCGCGTCTTCGTGCCGCCCGCATCCACACCGAGGAAAAGCTCCGTATCCATCCTCCACCCACAACCGAGCCTGCCCGCCCGCGCCAGCCGTTTTCGCGGACTTCCCCGCATCCTCCCATCGGGGCCCCGCCCGTTTCCGTCCCCGGGTCGCCCCGCGTCCCTTGCCGCGCGCCCGCCGCCGCGCTTGCTGGCTTCATGCCGCGCACCCTCGAAGCCGAACTGCTCGACATCCTCCCGCTCGACTCGCCCGACGCCCGGCGCAGCCGGCGCGACCTCCTGCGCATCAACCACATCATGGGCAACCACGCCTGGTTCGAACGCCTCCTCCCCGGCCTCGTCGAACCGGGCGACCACGCCCTCGAACTCGGAGCAGGCGACGGCATGCTCGCCCTTCGGCTCCGCACGGCCGGCCTGCGCACCGACGCCCTGGATCGTTTCCCCGCCCCGCGTCGCTGGCCCGGGACGGCCCGCTGGCACGCCGCCGACCTCCGTTGTTTCGACCGCTGGGTGGATTATCCCGTCGTCCTGGCCAACCTGGTCCTCCACCACCTCGACGACGGCGAACTTGCCGCCCTCGGCGCCCGCCTCGACCGACACGCCCGACTTCTCGTATTCAACGAACCCCTACGCCGTTCCCGCGCCCGCCTTTTCTGGACGCTCGGCGCCCCGCTCGGGGGAGCCTGCGCCGTCACGCGCCACGACGGCCGCCTGAGCATCGACGCCGGTTTCCGCGACGACGAGCTCCCCAGCGCCCTCCGCCTCGATCCCGCCCGCTGGAACTGGCGTGTCGGCGAGACCTTCCTCGGCGCCTACCGGCTCGTGGCTCTCCGCCGGACATGAACACGCCGCGGCCCATCGAGATCGTCGGCGGCGGCCTCGCGGGCCTTTCCCTCGGCCTCGCCCTCCGCCGTGCCGGCGTGCCCGTCACGCTCCACGAAGCCGGCGCCTATCCGCGCCACCGCGTCTGCGGCGAATTCATCACCGGACTCGATCCCGGCACGCGTCGCACCCTTCGCCTCGACCCCTTCTTCGGCGACGTCCGCTACCACCAGGAAGTGGCCTGGTTTCGCGACGGCTCCCTCTTTCACCGCCATACGCTGCCCGCGCCCGCCCTGGCCTTGAGCCGCCACACTTTGGACGAGCGTCTCGCCTCCGCTTTCGTCGCCGCGGGCGGCGAGCTCCGCACCCACTCCCGCATCCCGCCCGATTCCGGACAGCCCGGACGGGTCCATGCCCAAGGACGCCGGGCCGCATCCGAATCGACCTGGCTCGGCCTCAAGGTCCACGCCCGCGGCCTCGCCCTCGCCGCCCCGCTCGAACTCCACCTCGGCGACCAAGCCTACGTCGGTCTCTGCTCCGTCGATCACGACACCGTCAATGTCTGCGGCCTCTTCCGCCGCCGCCCCGGCCTGGAGCTCGACCGGGCCACCGCGCTTCCCGCCTACCTCCGCGCGTCGGGCCTCGCCGAGCTGGCCGACCGCCTCGGCTCCGTCGAGCTCGACCCGGAATCCCACTGCGCCGTGTCGGCCCTCGCCTTCGGTCCGGCTCCGGAAGAGGAGACGAAGAACGAAAAACTCAGCCTCGGCGACGCCCACGCCTTCGTTCCGCCCTTCACCGGCAACGGCATGGCCATGGCTTTTCAATCCGCCGCCCTCGCGCTCGAGCCGCTCCTCCGCTGGGCCCGCGATGAAAGCGATTGGGCCGCCGCCGTCGCGGCCGTGCGCGAAAAACTTCGGGCCCGCTTTCGCCTCCGGCTCGCCGGCTCCGCCCTCTTTCACTTCGCGCTTCTCCAGCCCGCGGCCCAGGCCGCCTTCCGCGCCTCCGCCCGCGCCGGCCTCGTCCCCTTTTCGTCCCTTTACCGAGTCACCCACTGATTTTTCCCGCCACACCCGCCGATGTATCTTCACGCCCTCGCCACCGCCGTGCCGCCCACGCGCCTCCGCCAGGACGAGTGCCTCCGGATCATCGCCGCCTCCGAGCTTTTTCCCCGTCTCTCCCGCCGCTCGCGTCTGACCCTCCAGACGATTCTCCGCGGCGACAGCGGCGTCGCCACCCGACATTTCGCCTTCTCGCCGATCGAGGACATATTCCGCGCCTCGGCCGACACGCTCAACGAGTGTTTCCGCGAAGAAGCCCCGCGCCTCGCGTGCCGCGCCCTCGCCGACGCCCTCGCCCAGGCCGGCCTCCGAGCCGATCAACTCGACGCCCTCGTCCTCTGCACCTGCACCGGCTACCTTTGCCCCGGAGTCACGAGCTACGTCG
>CBIHRE010000687.1:0-2811 GCA_966212385.1 uncultured Akkermansia sp.
AGCGCGGCGTTGATCGCGCCGGCCTTGCCGATCGCGAAGGTGCCGACGGGGACGCCGCCGGGCATTTGCACGATGGACAGGAGGCTGTCCTGCCCCTTGAGGCTGTGGCTTTCGACCGGCACGCCGAGGACCGGAAGCGCGGTGAAGGCGGCGGTCATGCCGGGCAGGTGGGCGGCGCCGCCGGCTCCGGCGATGATGACGCGGAGGCCGCGCGATTCCGCGGTCTTGGCGTAGTCGGCCATCTTGTCGGGCGTGCGGTGGGCGCTGACGACGTCCTTCTCGAAGGGCACGCCGAGCTTTTCCAGCGTGGCGGCGGCGTGCTGCATGGTTTCCCAATCGGAGGTGCTGCCCATGATGAGGCCGACGAGTGGTTGCGACATAGGTCGGGGAGGATGGAGCCCGGCGTGGTGGCGAAAAAAGCCTAAAATCACGCCACCGGCGGCGGCGCCCCCCGGGGACCGGGAGCACCGTCGCGCGGGAAAGTTGACGGCGCGCGGCACCGCAAGCAGAAGCGGCGGTCGCAACTTACGCCATGAAGTCCTCCTCCCTCCCTCGCGTCCTTTTCTTTGCAGGCTTCGCCGCCTTTTTCGTCACGGGCTGCTCGACGGTGGCGCTCGACAAGGACGGCGACATGCAGGCGACCTATGTGGCGGGCGAATTCCGCATGCTGGTCAACGCGGACGCGCCGCGCACGGCCAACGCCACGAGCCAAGCGTTCAAGCAGCTCGGGCTTTTCGAGGTGAAGCGCGAGATGAAGACCTTTTCCGCCGAGTTGGCCGCGCGCACGCCGAAGGACGAGAAAGTCCGCGTGACGATCAAGGAGATCAACAGCAAGCAGACCGAGCTCGGCATCCGCGTGGACGTGGCGGGCGACAAGAATTTTTCCCGCAAAGTCTACGAGCGCATCGAGGCGAATCTCGGAGGATCGCAGGCCCGCGCGGGCGGCGGCTGGTAAGGCGAGGCGATTGACGCGGATACGCACGGGGTCCGGCTTCCAAACGACGTGCGCGGGGAGGAGCGCCCGCGGGCCGACATCCGAACGACGGGCGGAGGGACCCGCCCGTCCACCTTGGGTGCGTATCACGCGCGGCGGCGGCGGCGGGTGAGGCTGAACGCGGCGAGGCCGCCGAGGAGCAAGGCGCCGTAGGCGGCGGGCTCGGGCACGGGGCGCGCGTGCGGGGTGATCATGAAATAGTCGGAGCTGTAATCCTCCCAGACGGCGGAGCCGTAGCCGTCAAAAATGACGCGGCTGGTGATGTCGGCTTGGACGCCGGCGGTGAGACCGCTCTTGGCGATGAGAAAATAGTCTGCGGCGTCGATCCAGTTGCGGACGGTGAGGATAGACGAGGTGTCGTCGATGAGGAGGCTGCTCACGACGAGGAACGAAGGCTCGTCGGGAGCGCCGCCGGAGAAGTCGAGGACGCTGTTGCCGGTGACGCTGAGCGTGCCGATGGTCTCGGTGAATCCGTTGATATCGAAGACGGCCTGGTGGCTGTTGTTGAGCAGGGTGCCGCCGCGTAGCAACACGGTGGACGTGTCCGAAATTTGCTCGGAGCCGAGGAGGCGGACGGTGTCGATGCCGGAGGCGTCGCCGATGGTCATGTTGCCGGCGATGGCGATGGCGCCGCCGGTCTTGGCGAGGTCGACGCGGCCGGCGTTGACGGTGGTGTTGCCGGTGAAGGTGTTGTTGGCGGAGCCGGAGAGCGTGAGCACCCCGTCGCCGGATTTGACGAGGCCGGTGGTGTTGGAGTTGTTGCGGATGGCCGAGGAGATCTC
Source organism: uncultured Akkermansia sp. (assembly GCA_966212385.1). GTDB lineage: Bacteria > Verrucomicrobiota > Verrucomicrobiia > Opitutales > Opitutaceae > IMCC26134_A. The sequence goes on from CBIHRE010000687.1 coordinate 1,777, forward strand.
GAGTCCGCCGGTGCCGTAGACGTGGGTGACGAGCTCGCGGGCGCCGGTGCCGCCGACTTGGAGGTTGGTCGTGGAAATGACGGAGGCGGTCGAGCCCGAGGAGAGGATGCCGCCGGTCTGGACGGTGAGGGTGCGCGAGCCGGACTGGAGGACGTCGGTGCCGGGACCGAGGATAAGGGCGCCGACGGCGCGGTCGGCGTCGATGGTCTGGTCGGCGGTGTTGGCCGCGATGGTGGTCGAAGTCCAGGCGCTCTGCGTGACGGTCGTGTTGCCGGTGTTGGCGGTGATGATGGTGCCGTTGCCCGTGTGGGTGGCGAAGCCGGTGGGCGCGGCCCCGGAACCGGCGCCGACGACGGCGTAGGGAAGGATGCCCGACTCCAGAGTCGGCGCGGTGGTGAAGGTGAGGTTCGACGAGGCGTTGGGGCGCGTGATCTCGAGGGTGGAACCGGCGGTGCGGCTCAGGCTCGCGAGCGTGAGCGCCGCGGTGTTGGTGCCTCCTCGGGCGACGGTGAGGCTGTTGGCTCCGCCCGCGAGGGTGAGGACGCCGGCGGTCTCGGCGGAGTTGCCGTTGGTGCGGCCGAGGTAGGAAAAGTTGCCGCCGTTCAGGCTGATCGCGGCGTTGTCGGCGAGGCGGGAGGTGTCGTTGGAGGTGCCGTTGTCGATCTTGAAGGTGCCGCCGCCCTGGATGGCGAGCGTGGGCATCGAATTGAGGTCGGAGCTGCCGACCATGCGAAACTCGGCGCCGTCGATGGTGAGCGTCTGGTTGAAGGAGCTGTTGTTATACGAGAAGGCGAAGGTGCCGGCGCCTTCGACGCGGAGGTTGCCACCGGCGCCGGAAGTGAGGTTGCCGTCGAGCTGGGCGTCGATGTCCGCGGAGCCGTTTTGCACGCGGATCGTCCGTGCGGCGGTGCCGAGGGCGATATTGTTGGCGACGAGGAGCGTGCCGGCGGAGCTGGCGGAGCCGAGGACGAGCGTCTGGTTCGAGGCGACGAAGCCGCCGCTGCCCCAGGTGAGCGTGGTGGTCGTGGCGTTGTT
>CBIHRE010000688.1:0-2791 GCA_966212385.1 uncultured Akkermansia sp.
GATCCTGTGCACGCAGGGGCCGACCGACTGGATCGACGCCGGCGGCGATGACTGTCAGCTCTCAGCCGAGACGGGCGTTGGGCTCGATCGTCGGTTAGGGGGTTATGTTGAAAAGCGCGGCGGCGGCCGTGGCGGCACCGAGGATAGCGAAGGCGCCGACGACCCAACGGAGCGGTTGCAGGCCGATGCGGCGGGCGGCTTCGTGGTCGCAACCGACTGCGTAGAAGGCGCGGCCGGCGGAGGTGTTGCGCATCGCCCAAGCGAAGGCGGCGAAGAGCGCGCCGGCGGCGAAGAGGTAAACAGTCTGCGCGACGCCGGTGGAGAGGCCGAACCACTGGAAGCCGGCCGGCAGATCCTGGATCCAGTCGCCACCGGTGGCGCGGAGGACGCCGTTGCGGAGGAGCACCATCGTGGCGAGCGTGGCGATGATGGCGGGGATGCGCGCGACCGTGACGAGAAAACCGTTGAGCGCGCCGAGCGCGGCGCCGATGGCGAGCGTGGCGAGGACGACCAGCGGCATGGGAAGGCCGCTTTTGGCGAGTAGGCCGGCGACGATGCCGCCGACCACGAATTGTGAACCGATGGAGATGTCGATCTGGCCGGCGACGATGACGAGCGTCATGCCCGCGGCTGCGAGGAGGACGGGGAGGTTGTCGATCGCAAGACTGCGGAAGGTGCCGAACGCATAGAAGCCGTCGACGCCGAAGACCGGCAGGAGAAAGAGGACGGCGAGGGCGACGAGCAGCGCGGTCTCGCGGGGATGGCGGCGGAAGATGGCGTTCATGGCGTGCGGCGTGCGTCAGGCGGCGTCGGCGTCTTCCAATGCGAGGTGGAGCAGGCTTTCGCGCGAGGCTTCGCGCGCGGGCAGGACGCCGGCGACGCGGCCGCGGCGGAACACGGCGATGCGGTCGGCGAGGCCGAGCAGCTCGGGTAGTTCTGAGGAGATGAGAATGATGGCCAGGCCCTCTTTCACGAGTTCGCCCATGAGGCGGTGGATCTCGGCCTTGGCGCCGACATCGATGCCCTGCGTGGGCTCGTCGAGAATTAGGACGCGGGGCTTGGTCGCGAGCCAGCGGGCGAGGGAAACCTTTTGCTGGTTGCCGCCCGAGAGCGTGCCGGCGGCGACGAAGATCGAGGCGGCTTTCACGCCGAAGCGGCGCGAGAGATCGGCGGCGAGGGCGTTTTCCTTGGTCTCGTCGAGCCAGGAGCCGGCGAGGCGGCGAAGGATCGGGAGCGAGATGTTTTCCGCGATGGGCAGGGCCTCGACGACGCCGTGTTCCTTGCGGTCTTCGGGGACGTAGGCGAGGCCGTGGCCGAGGGCGTCGGCGACGGAGGCGATCCGGACGGCTTTGCCGTCGACGAGGATTTCGCCGGACGTGGCGGGCGAGAGGCCGAAGAGCACGCGGGCGAACTCGGTGCGGCCGGCGCCGACGAGGCCACCGAGCCCGAGGATTTCGCCGCGGCGGACCGAGAGGCTAACGTCCTTTACGCCGGAGGGGGCGTGGCAAAGGTCGCGGGTTTCGAGGAGGGTTTCACCGAGGGTGACCTCGGCCTTGGGGAACATCTCCTTGAGGTCGCGGCCGGCCATGAGTTGCACGAGGCGCGCGCGGTCGACTTCGGAGCGCGGGTAGGTGCCGATGTAGGTGCCGTCGCGCAGCACGGTGAAGCGGTCGGCGAGGCGCAGCACCTCTTCGAGGCGGTGCGTGATGTAGAGGATTGCGACGCCGTCGGCGCGGAGTTTTTCGACGAGGTCGAGCAGGCGGTCGGCGTCGTGTTGCGAGAGCGAGGCGGTGGGCTCGTCGAGGATGAGGACCTTGGCGGAGCGGCCGAGGGCGCGGGCGATTTCGAGAAGTTGTTTCTCCGCCATGCGGAGTTCTTTCACGGGGCGCTCCACGTCGAGCTCGGCGCCGATGCGGGCGAGGAGTTCGCGGGCGCGCGCCGCGCGGCGGCTCCAAGAGATCACGCGTCCGTCCTCGCCGAGGAGGAGATTTTCGGCGACGGAGAGCTCGGAGAAGAGCGTCGGGTTCTGATAAACGACGGAGAGGCCGAGTTCCTGCATGCCGCGCGGGGTGGCGTTTTCGACGAGGGTGTCACCCATGCGAATCTCGGCGCCGGGATCGGGTGCGACGACGCCGCTGGCGATTTTGATGAGCGTGCTCTTGCCGGCGCCGTTTTCGCCGAGGAGCGCATGCACCTCGCCGGGGCGGAGTTCGAGATCGACGCCGCGCAATGCGCGCACGCCGGGATAAGTTTTGGCGATGTTACGAAGCCGAAGCAAACTTGGGGCGGGGTGGAGGGAAGCGCATCAAGTGAAGCCTCCGCAGGATATCGTCCAGCCCGGAAGATTCATACCGTAATGAGATGAATTTCGGGGAGAGGGAAACGATGGACACCCGCCCCGCCAAAAGCGTGATGATGCGGCCGTGTCCGTCGCGTTGCCGCCCTGCCCTCACCTACCCGAGCCTCCGCCGGGACTCGATCACCGCCACCTCGGACGGCACGACGACGAACGCGGCGGAGAGTTTTATTTCAGCTGCCTGGAATACGGCCACTCGCTTTGGAAACGCGGTTTCGCCGCGCGCGCCGTGCTCTGCCTGGACCGCGCGATGGGGGCCGACCTGCGCGGCGACGAGCTGGAGTTGCGCGCTTGGCCGATGCCCTACGCGGCCATGGCGTGGTTTCTCGGGCACACGCCTCCGAATGTGTTCATCGGCAACCCACGGGTGCATTTCCAACACTACGCGGACCGGATGAACGAACCGCGGCGCGAGCAACGTGCCACGCGCGCCTG
>CBIHRE010000689.1:0-2783 GCA_966212385.1 uncultured Akkermansia sp.
GCGAACGACGCGCGTTCGGGCAACCGCTGGGAATACGCGCCGGCCGTGGCGACCGCCTACATCGGGCTGCGCGTGGCGCACGACCCTGATCTCGCGCGGCAGTGAGCCGGGCCGGCCTCTTCTTTCTTTTGTCCATGAGCATCCAAACCTCTCGCTTCGCCACCCAACGCGCCACGCTCGCGCTCGCCCTGCTCGCCGGGCTTTCCGGTTGCCAGACCCCGGTCGTGGTCTCGCCTCCGCAGGCGGCCCCCAACCCGACTCCCGACCGGAACGCGGAAATCGCGCGCATCCTTGAATTGAAGAAACGCGGCGTAATCTCCGACGCGCAGGCGGTGGAAATCATGGGCGCGCTTGTCGCGAGCGATTCCGCCGTGGCGACTCCGTCTACGGGCGTCGCGCGGCCGGCCGTCCCCGTTCCCGTCGCATCGGCGACGCCCGCACCGGTTCCGGTGCCCGCTCCCCTCGTCGCGGCGAGCGCCGAGATGCCATCGGTTCCCGCGGTCGCGGCGCCGGCGGAGCCGAAGCTCGACGCGCGCTACCGGCCCTCGGCGGTGCTGACCGGCCGGTTGCGCTCGATCGGCTCCGACACGATGGACTTGCTCGTGGCGAGCTGGGAGCGGGTTTTCACCCAATATCATCCCGGACTGCGCGTGGTGCACGAGGGGCGCGGTTCCTCCACCGCGACGCCGGCCCTGCTGGAGGGGCAGGCGGATTTCGGCCCGATGAGCCGGGCGATGCAGGAGCCCGAGGTGGCGAAGTTCCGCGAGCGTTTCGGCTACGAGCCGACGCAGGTGCGAGTGGCGATCGACGCGCTGGGGATCTTCGTGCATCCGAGCAACCCGGTCTCGCAGACCGGCCTGACCTTGGAGCAGATCGACGCGATTTTCTCGTCGACGCGGAAGCGGGGCGGCCCGGCGCGCCTTGCGACCTGGGGCCAGCTTGGCGTGGGAGGCGTGTGGGCGAGCGCGCCGATCAATGTCTACGGGCGCAACAAGGCTTCGGGCACCTACGGGTTTTTCCGCGATTCGGCGCTGGGCAAGGGCGAGTTTGGCGAGTGGGTGCAGGAGCAACCGGGCAGCGGTCAGGTGGTGGAGCAGGTGATCGCCGACAAATTCGGAATCGGGTATTCGGGAGTGGGATACAAGACGGCCGGCGTGGCGCTCGCCCCGATCGCGGTCAAGGCGGGCGAGGAGGCGATCGAGGCGAGCGAGGAGACGGCGCTGGACGGCCGTTATCCGCTGGGGCGTCCGCTCTATCTCGCCACGAATCGAAATCCGGCCGGCGCCCCGAGCGATTTGCAGCGCGAGTTCCTGACCTTTGTGCTCGGGCCGCTCGGGCAGGAGGTGGTGAAGAAGGAGGGCTATTATCCTCTCCCGCCGAAGATCCTCGCGGAGGAGTCGGCCAAGCTGCGCTAGGCCCGTTACCGCGGTCCAGCGCACCGTGGAAATCAGGTGGGGCGAGGAGCCGGCTCCACCCGCTGTGTAACCGCTGGGGTGACGCAAGGCTTGGAGGCCTTGGCAGGAGGGGCGGGATCGCGGCGGGGAGATGGCGTTTAGGTGAGGAGGGCCCAGGCCGCGCCGACGGCGGCGGTGGCGGTCAGGACGAAGGCGGTCGGCCGGCGGTAGGAGGGGCAACCGATTCCCCAGGCGAGGCCGGCCTTGAGCAGGGAATTGGCGGCGGCGGCGAGGACCACGGCGCGGGCGGCGAGCGCGAGGTCGACGCCGCCGTCGCGCGCGGACTGGGCGAGCGTGAGCGAGATCGCATCCATGTCGGTGAGGCCGGAGACGAAGCTCAGCGGCAGGAGGCCGACGCCCCACTCCTGTTCGAGGGCGAGCTTCACGAGGAGGCCGATGCCGGCGTAGAGCGCGGCGAACTTGATCGCGGTGAGCGGGCCGAGCGGATTGGCCAGGGCCGGCGCCTCGATCCCTCCGGCGGCGGGGCGGCGCAGGGCGAAGATGGCGGCGAACACGAGCGCCGGGACCGCGATGAAGGAGAGGGGAAGCGCGAGCTCCAGAGCGAGGGCGGGGATGAAGACGGCGATGGCGATCGCCACGCGCGGCAGCATGACGGTGCAGGCCGCGACCGTGGCGAAGGCGTGGTGCGTCGCGAGCGCGGGCTCGTCGCGGCTGCGGCGGGAGAAGGCGAGCGTGCTCGCGGTGCTGGAGGCGAGTCCGCCGAGGAGGGCGGTGAGCGTCAGGCCGGCCTTGGCGCCGAGCAGGCGCATGGCGACGTAGCCGACGAAACCCAGGCCGGAGATGAAGACGACCATCAACCAGATTTTGAAGGGATTGAGCGCGCCCCAAGGATCGAGAGCGCGATCGGGCACGAGGGGAAGGACGACGCCGGTGATGGCGGCGAACTGGAGCGCGGCGCGGATGTCCGCCGAGGTGAAGCGGCGCGTCCAGTCGTGGATGGGCTGCTTGATGCCGAGAAGGATGACGGTGAGGGCGGTGACCAGCGCGGCGGCGCGGGCCTCGTCGGCCGCCATCATGGCGCCGACCAGGACGGTGAGGAGCGCGGCGGCGAAGCCGGTGCCGCCGGGCGCGCGGTCTGCGGCGGGTGTCCAGCGGAGGGCGATGAGGTGGGCGGCGACGAGAACGAGGACGGCGGGAAGCGCCCAAGGGAATGCGGCGGCGAGGCAGCCCAGCAGCGCCCAGAGGATGTGGGTGCGCACGCCGCCGAAATCCGCGCCGCGCTCGGGGTGGCGGGTTTGTTCGCTCCACTGGCGGATGCTGCCGATGAGGGCGCCGCAACCGGCGGCGGCGGCGAGGGCCGAGAGCGTG
>CBIHRE010000690.1:0-2776 GCA_966212385.1 uncultured Akkermansia sp.
GGCTTCTTGCCGTAGGCGCGCAAGGCGCCGCCCGGCGAGATGGCGGGCGGCGGCGCGGCCGGCCGCGCGGGCCCCAGGCTGCAACGCAGCAACAGCTGCTCGTTCTCGCGGTCGAGATGGAGGATTTGCAGATGGCGTTGTTTCGCCTGCTCGAGCGTCTCGCCGCCGCGTTCCCCCGCGTCGGCCGGACGGGCGCGCAGCGCGGCGAGGCTTTCCTCGAAGCGCGCCGCGAGGGCGCGCTTGCGTTCGCGCCAGGCCTCGTCGGGCGGGCGGCCCTCGTGTTTGAGGATGCGGTTCTCCTCGACGCAGAGGCGGTGCAACTCGTCGCAAAGCGCGAGGTGTCGGGCGAGCAGGTCGGCGAGGCTCATGAGGTGGGCGGGGTTTTCAAGGAAACCCGGCCCGAGACCGGAGACAAACGGCGAATTTCCTCCTCCGTGCGCCCGGCCCACTCCAGCTGCTCTCCGCGCCATTTGGCCATGCGTTGCAGCTCGCTTTCCGCGGGGCCCGGCTCGGGCGTCTTCGCGATCAGATCGACGAGTTCGTCATAGGCCGCGCGGGCCTCGGCGGGCTGTTGAAGTTGTTCGAGACAGAGGCCGGCCTCGTAGAGCGCGGGCGCGCGCCAGGCGGGCGAGGCGTCGAGGAGGGCCAGCGCGCGGTAAAGGAGCAGCGCCGAATGGGTCTCGCCCTCGTCCTTGAAGCGGCGGGCGAGAAAATTGCCCGCGCGGCGTTGCCATTCGCGCCAGGCCGCGGGGTCGCCGGCCTCGCTCGTCGATCGCAGGAGCTCTAGGGTGACGCGCAACGCCTCGTCGCTCCGGCCGCCCTCGGCGTGGAGCTTCGCGAGCGTGAAGCGGGCCTCCGCCGCCTCGGCCGCCCCGGGATCTTGGACAAGAAGACGCTCGATCGTGACGATGGCCGCGGCCCGGTCGCCCGAAAGCAGTTGCGCCTGCGCGGTGCGGAAGCGGCCGCGCGCGCGGTCCGCGGGCGCGAGATCGAGCGCGTCGAGTCGGCGGAAAAAGCGGATGGCGTCCGCGGTGTTGCCGCTCTGGAAGTGCGTCTCCGCGATCTCGAATTGGGCGGTCCGCACGAGGCGCCGGTAGTGCTCGGTCTCCGCCTCGGGCAGGCGGAGGGTCGACTGGATAACCGAGTAAAAACGCGCGATCGCCAGCTGCGGGGCCCCGAGTTCGCGCAGCGCGCGCCCGAGCTCGAGCAAGGCGACGGGCACGCCGGACCAGTCGGGAAACCTGTCGAGCAAGTGCTCGTAGGTCGCGGTGCATTTCACGCCGTCGCCGGCGATCCGATAGGCGCGGGCGAGATTGAGCAGCGCGGGCGCGGCCTCCTCGCCTTTCGCGAGGCGGACCGCTTCGCGCGCGGCGAAGATCGCCGCCTCGTGGTCCTTGGCGGACAACTTTTTCTCCGAGATGCGCATGAGTCCGGCGTATTCCGCCGCGCGCTGATCGTGCGTGTCCGCCGCGGCGGGGGCCGGGGCTTCGGAGGGCGTGGCGGCGGTTGATGCATCCGCGACGTTCGCAGCCGGTTTGGCGGGCTCGGCGTTCGCCGGCTCATGCCCGTGCGCGTGCTCCACCTCGGCCGTGGCCGGGAGGGGCGGCTGCGCGGCATGTGATTCGGACTCGGAGGCGTGCAGCGGCGCGAGCGCAAGCGGGCAGGCGAGCGCGGCGAGACGCAGGATCGGGCGAATCGATGGGTTCATTTTACTTCATAAGTCGCGCGGCTGACGGGCGCGGGCGGCGGAAGGAAGTAGGGCAGGAGTTGATCGACCGTCACAGGCGCCGGGCGGGCATAGGTGTCGGGCAGGATCGGCAGCCCGCTCGTGGGAGCGGCGCTGGGATCCGCGCCCGAGGACGGGCCGGAAATCATTCCGGGCGAGGCGCCGGGATCCGCCGCCGGAGCGGGCGTGGGTTTCGCGGCATCGTCCGGCGCGAGGGCAGCGTCCGGGCCTGGATCCTTCGAAGGGGTTGGAGCTTCCGGCGGTTTTGCCGACAGGTGGGGCGGCGGAGGCGTGGGCGGACGCGCGGCGGTGAAGCGAAGCGCGACAGGGGCCGCGTGCGCCAGGTAGGGCAGCGGAGCGAGGGCGTCGCGGGCGGCGGCCTGGTTCGCCGCGAGAATCACGACGAGGCAGGACGCGGACGCGCCGAGCCGGGCGCAGGCCGCTCGGCCGGAGGAGTCCGGACGCTGTGGGTTCGGTGGCATGAGAAGGCGGGCTGACAGGTGTAGGCACGTGTTTCATCCCGACTGTGGTTCCATCGAGGGTATCGGCACGACGGCGCGCGACTTGAGACCGCGAACGACAAAACGGGCGCGATTTGTGATTCGGTCTCGTTCTCAAAATTGACAAGGGAGCGGGCTTTGTGCCCTTTCGCCGCGTGCCCGGCTGCGTCCGACGTCTTATCGCCCTGATCCTGGTGGCCCTATGGCTGCCGGTTACGGCACATTGTTCGCTCGAAGCGATGACCGGGCTGTTCGACGACGCTTGCGAAAACGCCTGTTCGCATGGGACCGCCGGATCGCACGTCGACGTCTGCGATTTGGTGGAGAGCGGTAATTTCACCGCGACGGTCGCCATCGTCCACGCGCCGGCGCCCAGCCTGACGACGCTCGTCTGCCTCTCCTGCCTGCACGCCCGCCTGCTTGCCGACGCGGAGCCGCTCACGCCGCCCGCCTGGGCGAGCGACCATCCGCGCGATTGGGTGCCGTCGTGGACCTTTGCGCTCCGCACCGCGCTGCCTGCGCGTGCTCCTGATCTGATCTGACCTGGCCG
>CBIHRE010000691.1:0-2762 GCA_966212385.1 uncultured Akkermansia sp.
AGCTCCCCGAGGTGAAGAGCTACCAGCCCACCGGCACCGGCGAGAGCCCGCTCGCCGCCATCACCGACTGGGTCGACGTCTGGTATGACGCCGCCACCGGCCACGCCGTGCCCGCCTCGGCCGCCAAGCCCGCCGCGCACTACGTCCGCGCCCGCCGCGAGACCAACACCATGCCGCAGTGGGCCGGCTCCTGCTGGTATTACCTGCGCTACCTCGACCCGAAGAACGACGCCGCCATCGCCGCGCCCGAAGCGTTGAAGTATTGGGGCGGCCCCGACATCTACGTCGGCGGCGCCGAGCACGCCGTGCTCCACCTCCTCTACGCCCGCTTCTGGCACAAGGTCCTCTTCGACATCGGCGCGGTCCCCACCTCCGAGCCTTTCACGAAGCTCTTCCACCAAGGCATCATCCTCGGCGAGGACGGCGAAAAGATGTCCAAGAGCCGCGGCAACGTCGCCAACCCCGACGACATCATCCGTAGTCACGGCACGGATACGCTGCGCCTTTACCTGATGTTCCTCGGCCCGCTCGAGGCGATGAAGCCCTGGAACCCGTCCGGCATCGAGGGCGTGCACCGCTTCCTGCAAAAAGTCTGGCGCGAGTGCGTCGAGCGCGACACCGGCGCCCCCCACCCCAAGATCGTCGACGACGCCTCCGCCACGCCCGCCGATCTCGCCAAGCTCCTGCACGAGACGATCAAGAAAGTCGGCGACGACATCGAAGGCCTGCGTTACAACACCGCCATTTCGGCGATGATGATCTTCGTTAACGCCTGGCAAAAAGCCGAGCGCATCGCCCGTCGGGACGCCCTCGCCTTCCTCCAGTTGCTCGCCCCCTTCGCGCCGCACATCGCCGAAGAGCTGTGGAGCCGCATCGGCGGTTCCTCGGTGGCCCCGTCCGCCGGGACGGCCGCTTGGCCGGCCTTCGATCCCGCCAAGCTCGTCGCCACCGAGCAGAAGGTCGTCGTGCAGATAAACGGAAAGAAGCGCGGCGAATTGCTTTTGCCCGTCGGCGCCGACGAAGCCGCCGCGATGAGCGCCGCCAAAGCCTCCTCGGACATCGTTCCGCACTTGGCCGGAAAAGAGATCAAACGAATTATTTACATCCCAGGAAAAATCCTAAATATCGTGGCCGCTTAATGCTACAGCGGTAACTGGGGGCTTGCCCCCATACGTAGGATTGCTCGGCGCATTCCTTCCCCTTGTGTGCATAAGCTCGTCACGCTCCTCCTACCCTTATGCACTCCAAGGCCTTCTTCCGCTTTTGCGCGTGCCTCGCACTATCGAGTGCGGCGGCTTTTGCCCAGACCACTTCGAAGCGTCGCAACCCGACCAGCAAGTTCTACGTCGCCGAGGTCGAGGGCTTCGCCCAGGTCAACACCGGCGAAAAAATCGAAGACCTGACTGAAAAGTCGGTCTTCGACGCCGAGGGCACGGTCGTCGAGACCAAGCCCGACTCGTCCAACGCCTTGGTCATGTCCAACGGCGTGGGCCTGAATTTCGGCCCCGATACCAAGCTCGTGGTAAAGCGCTTCCTTCAGGAGCCCTTTCAGCCCAACCGCACCGACCTGGAGTCGGAGCCCTCCGTCTCCCAAACCAGGACCATTCTCTCGCGCGGCTCCGTCGGCGTCTGCAGCGGCAAGCTCGTCGCCGGCAGCTCCATGATCTACGACACGCCGCACGGCAGCGTGAACATCCTCAGCCAGAACGTGCAGAAGGCCGCTCTCCAGGTCACCGACGAGACCACGACGGTCACTCTGTTCGAAGGCGCGATCACGCTCCGCGGCGACAATATGGCCGGCGGCGAGTCGCTCCAAGCCGGCCAGCAGGCCGTCATCCGCAAGCGCGGTCCCGGCCAACCGCCCGAAATCACCATCACCCCGATTCCCGCCGACCAAAAGGAACACCTCGAGGACATGGTCAACGGCGCCTGCCAGGCCCGCAAAAAAGTCTATTTCGACGTGGCCGAGCGTCAGAACGAGGTTGAAGGCGCTTCGAGCGAGCTTGAGCCCGTCGTGATCAATCCGGTCGACCCCACCGAGGTCGGGCCCGTCGTCAGCCCCGCCCGCCCCTGATCAGCCGCCCTCTTTCCAAGCGTAATGCGCCCTAGCCTTCGCCCCCATTCGCTCCGTCGCGCCGCCGCCGGGCTTGTCGTCTTGATCGCGGCTCTGCCCGCCCACGCCCTGTTCCGCTTCAACGACGGACGCGACCAAGTCTATGTGACCGCCTACGTCGGCGCCGGCTACGATTCCAACATCTACACCTCTTCCGCCCGTCAGGATGACCTTATCATCACCGGTGGCGCTGGTCTGGAATACGCCCGCAAAGCCGGTCTCATCGGCGTGAACGGTTCGCTCAAGTGGGATTTCGGCACCTTCGCCACCTACAGCACGGAAGACTTCCTGAATCCTTCCGCATCGCTCGAATTCAGCAAAGGCACCGGGCGCACCACCGGTTCGGTTCAGCTCAACGCCAGTCGCGAATCCGCGCCCGACCCCAACGTGGGCCTGCGCACGGACTCGTGGAACTACGGCGTAAATCTCAACCTCCGCTACCCGGTCATCGACCGTTACACCATCGCCGGCAACATCGGTTGGTCGCGCATCGATTACGCCGACGACAAAGGCTACCTTTCCGATCTCGACACCTACACGGTCGGCACCGACCTCCTGTATAGCTGGCGCTCCGATCGCGACCTGCTCGCCGGCTATCGCTACCGGATCGGGGACGCCCAGTTCGAGTCATCGTCCATCGACCACAGCG
>CBIHRE010000692.1:0-2756 GCA_966212385.1 uncultured Akkermansia sp.
CCCTGTTTTGGTAATTAGCGGAGGATCGCCATCACCACCGGATCCATCTGCTCATAAAATTCGGAAAAGGCGCAGTAGCGCTCGTCCGTGCCCTCCGGCTGGGCGTAATAGGGATTGAGCAGAAACCGCCAGGTCTCCAAGGGCTCGGCCGCCCGTCCGGACGCCAATTGGGAAACGATGGCGGGGCGTTCGGAAGCGGCATGCAACGCGGCACCGCAACCCGAAAGGACAAGGGCCAGACCAGCAAAGCGAAGATATCCGGTTTTCATGGCGGGGTTTCCTGAACGGCCACGGTGGGAGGCAACCGCACAGTCGCGAGCCGAAACCTGGACACGCGGGGGGACAGGCTCGGCACGGCCCGATTTTCGGAAGGCCCGCAAAACCGCGTGAGGATTCGCGCGCGCCGCGGTCAAAGCCTGCACGCTCGCCGCGTCCCGACCATGTCGCACCACGAAGACGATCCCCTGTCGCCATTCACCGAAGCCGCCGAGTGGGGCGTGACGCGAGCGGCGGGTTATTTTCTCGCGTGGCTGCTCGGCATAAATCTGCCGCGCATGGTGGAATGGCTGCTGGTCAGCCAAGCGGGAGGACCGCGCGGAACCTATCTGGACAACTCCGCGGGGGAGGTGGCGGCCTGGCACCTCATGCACCCGCTGGGCTTCCTGCTCCTGTTTTCGCACATCGTGCTTTTTGCCGTGTTCGTCCGCTTCGAGTTGCGCTTTCGCTGGCTGCTCTGGCCGCTCGCGACCGGGGTCTTTTGGCGGATCATCGGGGAGCGTTTGTAAACGACGCGACGGCATCCGGGTCGTAGGCCGCGAGAAACGGGCTCCGCCGCTGGCGAAGCGGGGCGAGGCTGGTTCAGTAGGCCGACATGGCGGCCGGGCCGGATGCACCGATCCGTCTTCCCGCATTTCCCCCACCCTTCCATGAACACCAAGCTCCCCAAAAACACGATCTGCCTGTGGTTCGACAAAAGCGCCGAGGAGGCGGCGCGTTTCTATGCGGCGACCTTCCCGGACAGCCACGTGACGGCGGTGCGCCATGCGCCAAGCGACTACCCCCTGGGCAAGGCGGGCGACGTGCTCACGGTCGAGTTCACCGTGCTCGGCATCCCCTGCATCGGGCTCAATGGCGGGCCGCTGTTTCCGCACAGCGAAGCCTTTTCCTTCCAAGTCGCGACCGAAACACAGGAGGAGACGGATCGCTACTGGAACGCGATCGTGGGCAACGGCGGCCAGGAAAGCGCCTGCGGCTGGTGCAAGGACCGCTGGGGCCTGAACTGGCAGATCACGCCGCGCACGCTCATCGAGGCGATGCAGGCCGGCGGCGAGGAGGCGAAGCGCGCCTTCGAGGCGATGATGGAGATGGGCAAGATCGACGTCGCGAAGATCGACGCCGCGCGCCGGAGCTGAGGCGGGTGATCTGCGTCGGCATACCACCGGCGCGCGATCCGCCTGGGTTTTAGCTACCAAGGTGGACGGGGGGGGGCCCCCCCCCCGCGGTGGGGCGGCCCCGGCACCGGCGGGGGGCCGCGCCCGTCCACCGAAACCCAAGAAGCGCTTTGGTGCCGCTCCCTTAGTGGTTAATCGCGGCTCGAAGCCGTCCGGCTCAGCCTGCGTTCGCCGCCTCGAGCTCCTCCCAGCGGGCGAAGGCCACGGCGTGTTCCTTCTCGATCTCGTGCAGGCGGGCCTCGGCGGCGCGGACGATGGCGGCGTCGGACTTGAAGAACTTCGGGTCGCCGAGCTTCGCCACCAGCTCCGCCTGCTCCGTCTCGAGTTTTTCGATACGCGCGGGCAGCTCGGCCAGTTCGCGCTGCTCTTTGTTGGTGAGCTTGCGTTTCGGCGCGGAGGGAGCCGCGCCCTCCAAAACTTTCGCCGTGGCGGGCGTCGCGATGGCGCGGGCGTTGGCCTTGGCGGGCGCCACCGGCGCCTTCGCCTGCTTGGCCTTCTCGGCCACCCAGTCGCTGTAACCGCCGATGAACTCCTCGATGCCGCCGCGGCCGTCGAAGACGAAGGTGCCGGTGACGACCTCGTCGAGGAACTTACGATCGTGGCTCACGACGAGCACGGTGCCCTCGAACTCCACGAGCAGGTTTTCGAGGAGGTCGAGCGTCTCGGCGTCGAGGTCGTTGGTCGGCTCGTCAAGCACGAGCACGTTGGCCGGCTTGGTGAACACGCGCGCGAGGAGCAGGCGGTTGCGTTCGCCGCCGGAGAGGACCTTGGCGGGGGTGCGCGAGCGCGTGGGGTCGAAGAGGAAATCCTGGAGGTAGCTGATGACGTGGCGCGAACGGCCTTGCACGGTGACGTGCGAGTTTCCGTCGGAGACGTTGTCGGCCACGGTCTTGTTGTCGTCGATCTGCGCGCGGAGCTGGTCGAAGTAGACGACCTCGAGCTTGGTGCCGTGCTTGAGCACTCCGCTCGTGGGTTGGAGCTGGCCGAGGAGGAGCTTGAGGAAGGTGGTCTTGCCCGCGCCGTTCGGGCCGATGAGGCCGATCTTGTCGCCGCGGGTGATGACCGCGGAGAAATCGCGCACGATCGGCGCGGCGCCCGGATAGGCGAAGGAGACCTTGTCCGCCTCGATGACCTTCACGCCGGACTCCTCGGCGGTGGAGATCTTGATGTTGGCGTTGCCGGCGCGCTCGCGGCGGGCCTTGCGCTCGGCGCGGAGGGCGTAGAGCGCCTCGATGCGGGCGCCGGCGCGCTTGCGCTGGGCCTTCACGCCGCGGCGGATCCACTCCTCCTCCTGGGCGAGCGTCT
>CBIHRE010000693.1:0-2747 GCA_966212385.1 uncultured Akkermansia sp.
CCCCCCCCCGGCGGGGGGGGGGTGGCCCCCCCCCCCCCCCGGCGGCGCCCCCCCCCCCCCCCCCCGGGCCCCCGGGGGCGGGGCCGCCCCCCGGTGCCCTGGTTAACGGCCGCGGTCCTGAGCGAGTAGTCGGAAGACCACCCGCCGCTCTCATTCCCCCTTTTCGCCTCACGCCGCCATTTTGATGCCATGGGCCTGTTGAGCCTGATCGCCCGTTTGTTTGGCGGCGACGGTTCCGCGTCGGCGGAGTCGGGCGCGCCACGCGATCCAGTGGCGCCGGGAGGCATGCCGTATCGCTCCGGTGCGAATCCGCAGCCTGCGCCACCGCCGATCCCGCCTCCGCAGCGGACGACGCCGAAGGGCGCGGCCACGCCGCCGGCGCCGAAGAAGCTGAATCTCGACGCGGGGCAGTTCACGCCGATCAGCCGCGAGGAGATGATGAAGAACGCGGCGACGCTGCGCTGGACTTGGGCGAGCGTTAATTTTGACCGGCGCGACCAAATCCCCTCGGCGGGCGATCCGCGCACGGCGTTGATCGATCGCGCGCTGGTGGCGCAGGGGCTGCTCACGCCGGAGCAACTCGTGGAAATCCATGAGGCAGGCGCGAAGATGGCCGAGCTGCGGCCGGAGCTGCGCAACGTGCACAACATCGCGGCCGACGCGGTGCTGGCGGACGCGACGGCGCGCGCGGCTCGCAAGGAGGAAAAGAAGGCGGAGTCGGAGCGCCGGCGGAACGAGCGCACGGAGGCGATCCGCAAGCGGCGCGCGACGGACATCGTGTTTCTCGGGCGGAGGGTGTCCGGCGGGCTGGCGGACCGGCGTGCGAACATCGAGCGTTTGCAGGCGCAGGGTCTTCCCGTGCTGGCCACGCCAGCGGACGTGGCGAAGGCGCTGGGCTTGGAGGTGTCGCGGCTGCGCTGGCTGGCCTTTCACAGCGAGGCCACGGCGGTGACGCATTACGTGCGTTTTCAGATTCCGAAGAAGAGCGGTGGAACGCGCGAGCTGGCGGCGCCGCATCGCGACATGGCGCGCTGCCAGGAGTGGATTCGCACGCAGATTCTCGAGCGCGTGGCCTTGCACGACGCGGCGCACGGGTTCGTGGCGGGGCGGAGCACGCTGACAAACGCGAAGCCGCATCTCGAGCGGGCTGCGGTGGTCAATGCCGACTTGAAGGACTTTTTCCCGAGCGTGACTTTTCCGCGGGTGAAGGGCGTTTTCCAACAGCTCGGTTATTCGCCGGCGGCGGCGACGGTGCTCGCGCTGCTTTGCACGGAGTGTCCGCGCAGCCGGGTGAGCTACGACGGGCGCGAGTTATTTGTCGCGACGGGGCCGCGCGGCCTGCCGCAGGGCGCGTGCACGAGCCCTGCGCTGAGCAACCTGGTGGCGCGCGGGCTGGATGGTCGGTTGGCGGGTTTTGCGAGGGCGCTGGGATGGACCTACACGCGCTACGCGGACGACCTGACTTTTTCGGCGGACGGAGCGGCGATGGGGCAGACGGCGCGGCTGATGACCGGGCTGCGCTATATCGTCGGTGAGGAGAACTTCACGGTGAACGAGAAGAAGACCCGCGTGCAGCGTCCGAAGACGCGGCAGACGGTGACGGGCATCGTGGTGAACAAGCACCCGAACGTGTCGCGCGAGACGGTGCGGCGCCTGCGGGCGATTTTGCACAAGGCGAAGACGGAGGGACTGGCGGCGCAGAACCGCGAGGGGCATCCGCGCTTCGAGGGCTGGGTGCGCGGCATGATCGCCTATGTGGCGATGGTGAATCCGGAGCGCGGGCGGGAGCTGTTGGCGGAGTTTGAGCTGAGAAAGCGATAAGGGCGACCGGAGGAGGCGGAACGCGGGCTATCGCGCTACGGCGGAGGTCGGGGCGATTTCAAGAATCAGGGGAAAATGATCGCTACCGATGTCGGGGCCGATGCGGTAGGAGACGCAGGCGAGATCGGGGCTGATAAGGGCCTGGTCGAGGGGGATGCGAAGAAAGGGGATCGGCGCGGGCCAGGAGGCAAAGAGGGTGGCGTGGTCCGTGGCGGCGGAACGGAGGTCGGCATCGGAAAGCAGGTGGCGAAGCGGAGGGCACCAAGGCGTGGCGTTGAAGTCGCCGAGGATGAGGACCGGGATGGGACGGGCGCCCGAGGGGGCGAGGCCGCCAACGAAGCGGCGCCATTTGATCAGATCCTCCAGATGTTGGGTGCGGAGGAAGTTCGTGGAGGCGTCACCGGGCGGAAGCGGGTGGGTGAGCACCGCGCGGATATCGCCGTCGGGGTGTGGCCAGACGAAATCGATGGAGGGTGTCTCGACGTCGGCGAAGAACTCGACGCGGCCGCCACCCGGTTGGACGCGGGAGAAGACGGCGACGCCGAAGTTATCCTCGCGTGGTTGGATGTTTTGGAAGGGATACTCGGCGGAAAGCGCGGTCGTGAGCTGGGTTTTCCAGCGGGCGTTTATTTCCAGGAGGGCGACGAGGTCGGGTTTCTCGGCTGCGATCAGGGCGAGAAGCGGGGCGGGGTCGGGGTTGGAGGTGAGGACGTTGGAGAAGACGATCTTGAGTGGCGCGGCGGAGGAGGCGGTGGAAAGACGAGGCGAGGGGGTGAAGGGGAATGTGCGCGTGGCGTGCAGGACGACGCCGACGTTGAAGAGCGCGAAGGCGGCGAAGAAGGCGGCCCAGCGGACGCGGCGAAGCAGCAGGCAAAAGAGCGCGTGGGCGGAGAGGAGGACGGCGTATTGGACGCGGAAGGGGGAGA
>CBIHRE010000694.1:0-2741 GCA_966212385.1 uncultured Akkermansia sp.
CGTGCCGCCGGCCACCCGCGACGAGAAGGCCCCGCAGGTCGTGATCGGCAACCTCGTGTATTGGGTAAACAAGGACAACGGCGGCGGCTTCTGGATCACCGGTCGCGCGGCGCGCGCCCGCGAGCGCGCCCACGGCGGCGCGCCCGCGGGCGCGACTCCGGCCGTCGAGGTCGGGAACGAAACCGCGGCGGCCGTTTCCGCCGCGCCGGCGGAGGAGCCTGGAGTGTTCCGCGCCGTGCCGCGCGCGATGCCGCCCCTGCCCGAGGCGTCCGCCTCCGCGGAGCCCGCCGCGTCGACGTCCGGCGAGGGCGCGATGCCGGCATCCGCCCCGGTGGATAGTTCATTGGCTCCCGTCGTGCCCGCTCAAGAGGCGGTCGCGGCGACCGAGCCGCCGGTCGCGTCCGAGGCATCGCCTGCCGCGGTGGCGGCGCCGACGGTTGCGGATCCCGTTCCTGTCGAGCCGGCCGCGCCCGCGCCTGTCGAAGCCGCCGCGCTCCCGACCGAACCCGCGGTCGCGGCGCCGGAAGGTGGCGAGGGCGAATCCGCGCCGGCGAAGAAGCCGTCGCGTTCCGGCGGCAAAAAGCCTGCGGCGAAAGCCGGCGGCGCCACGCCGAAGCCTCGCACCAAGCGGCGTTCGTCGTCGGCTATCGAGGCCGACGAGGCGGCGGAGGAGTGACGGGCGGCACCGGTGGAGCGCGTTGACCTCGACGCGCTCCTTCCAGCGTCTCGCGCAATCGAACGCGTTGTGGTCAACGCGTTCCACCTAAACGAAAGCCCGGCGCGCGGAAAACGCGGCCGGGCTTTCGTTTTGTCCCGAATCGAAGTTTCGGGCGCGGGAGGTGGGCGCCGCGCTCCGCGATAATCAAACCTGGTAGGCCTGCCCCGGCACCGGGTCGATGATCTTGGTGTTGGGCATGCGGGCCTCGAGCTCGCGCTGGAACCAGGCGCGGGCGGCGGGTTCGCCGTGGGCGAGGACGATGCTGCGGGCCTGGGTCTGGACGGCGAATTGGAGCAGCTCCTCGCGGTCGGCGTGGCCGGAGAGCTCGAACTTCTCCACCTTGGCGGCGATCTTCACCTTCACGTGGATGGTGTCGAAGAGGAAGGTGTCGCCGTGCTTGGACGCCTGGAGCTTGCCGCCGGGCGTGTCGGGATCGCAGTAGCCGACGAAGGCGATGACGTTGCGCGCGTGGCCGAGTAGCTCGGGGTGTTTTCCACGAGCATGCCGGAGCTGATGAGGTAGATGGCGCGCTGCTTGGGATCGACGCCGGGCTCGAGCTTGCGCGGGAGGGGCTTGGTCTTGAGGTCGCGGAGGATCCCGCGGCTGAACTGCACGTGCTTGGTCTTGCGGGCGATCTCGTCGAAGTAGTCGCAGAGGTCGAGGCCGAGGCCGGAGGTGAAGATGGGGCAGTCGACGAGTTTGCCGAAGCGGCGGGCGTCGTGGAAAATCGCGAGCAGCTCCTGCATGCGGCCGAGCGCGAAGACGGGGATGAGGACGGAGCCGCCGTTCTGGATCGTCTCGTTGATGGTGTCGATGAGGCGGGCGACCTCGTTGATGCGCTCCTTGCCCTCGGGACGCTCGGTGGTGCCGCGGGTGGTCTCGGTGATGAGCGTGTCGAAGTGGCCGGCGGGGAAGCGGGCGCCCTTCACGACGCGCTGGTCCTCGAAAAGGACGTCGCCGGTGATGAAGATGTGGCGGTGCTTGTGGCGGATCTCGACGGCGCAGGCGCCGGCGACGTGGCCGGCGGGGTGGAGGGTGATCTCGACCTCGTCCTTGCCGTTGGAAAATTTCTTCGGGTGGTTGAACGCCAGTCCGGTGAAGCGCGGGGCGATCTTGTCGATGTCGTCGTGCGTGAAGTGCGGGGCGTCCTTGGTCTGGCCCTCGGCGAGCTGGCGCTTCATGACGTTGGCCGAGTTGTGGAGCATGCGCTCGACGATCATGCGGCTGGAAAGCGTCATGATGCAGGGGGCGTGCGGGTGCTCGCGCATGGCGACGGGCAGGGTGCCGAGGTGGTCGAGGTGGCAGTGGGTCAGGAAGATGAGATCCACTTTGACTCCGGCGAGCTTGGCAAAGTCGGGCATCGCGGCGCGGCCGCTCAGCTTCGGGTGCAGGCCGCTGTCTACGAGTATGTTGATTTCACCGATCTGGAGCAGGGTGCAACTGGACCCGATGCCTCCCTCACGGTTGAGGTCGATAAGTTTCATTCTGTGAATCGATCAGACGAAGGCGCGGAATCGGTAAGTGCAAGCGTAAGCGCAGGCGGCGCTGGGGCGGAGGAGCTTGCGTGCGCGGGGCCCGGCGAGAAACGGGCCGCGGGCAAGTGGTTCGTCGCGATGTTGCGGGCTTGTAAGCGCCGTCGCGCCCGATGACGTTGGCGCGCAAAAAAATTCATGGGCCGAGCGCTGCGCAACATCGGGATCGTGTCGGGGGTGACGATGCTGTCGCGCGTGCTCGGGCTCGGGCGCGAGATGGCGGTGGCGGCGGTTTTTGGCGCGAACGCGCTGGCCTCGGCCTTTGTGACGGCTTTCACGATGCCGAATTTGTTTCGGCGTCTTTTGGGCGAGGGCGCGTTGACCGCGGCCTTTGTCCCGACCCTGCAGGAGGAGACCAAAAAGCGGGGGCATACGGGGGCGCTGGGTTTGGTGAACGAGGTGGCGACCTGGATTTTCGCGACGACGAGCCTGATCACGGCCGCGGCCATGCTTTTGCTGGCGGCGGGAGGCTGGTGGGGGCCGCGGCTCTT
>CBIHRE010000695.1:0-2738 GCA_966212385.1 uncultured Akkermansia sp.
CCCGCCGACGCGGACAAGGACGGCTACACCAATCTCGAGGAGTTCCTCTACCGCACCGATCCTCGCGTGAAAGTCGACTACACCAAACCGGAGAACAACAAGGACTCCGTGTTCGCCGCCGCCGCCCGATAAAGGCGGCCTCGGCCCGCTATCCGCCGCGCGCGCCGCTCAGGGGCGCGCGGCTTTGAGCGTGACCTTCGCCGCGGGCAAACCGGACGCGCTGACCGTTAGGGTGATTTTGCCGGGCTTGTCGCCCGCCCGCACCACCGCCAGCGCTCGCCCTTGATAGAGGCTCCGCTCCGCGCCGGCGTAGGAATCGAGCGAGGTCAAATCGCCCGAACCCAGCCCGACCAAGGTCCCCGCACCCTCGACGGCCACGGTCACGCGCGGCGTCGCAAGCGCTTGCCACACGCCACGCCGGTCCAGCGCCTCGATCGTCACAAAGGCCAAGTCCTGCCCGTCGGCGCGCAGCGTCTTGCGATCCACCGTCAGGCGAAGCTTCGCCGTTTCGCCCGCCGTGCGGAGCACGAAACGCTCCGCCACGCGGCCGCCCTCTAAACCCACCGCCTTCAATTCGCCGGCCACATAGGGCACGCTGAAGACCGCCTTGAATTCTTCCGCCCGCGTCGTGGCCTTCTCGCCGATCACCCGGCCATCGAGTTCCAAACGCACCGCGTCGTAACGCGAATACACCTCGACCGTCATCGGTCTTCCTTCGTGCCCCGGCCAGGTCCAGGACGGCAGCATCGGCACGACCGACCAAGGCGTGGTGTTCCAATCGCCCTCGCCCGGCGGTGGCACGCGAACAGCCGCGTAGAGCTTTTCGCCACGATCCCAGACGATCTCGCGGTAGTGAGAGACCGGCTTCCGCCAGCCCGTCAGATCGATGTCGCCGCAGTAGGCGCCATGCCAGGGAAACATCTCCATTTCCCAGTGCTTCTTCGCCTCCTGACCCGGCGGAAACACGCGGCCGATGCCCGCCTCGCCGAGGTAGTCCAGCGCGCTCCAGACGAAATCGCCGATCACATACGGCTGCTCCGTCATCGCCACCCAGTTGGCGAACGCCTCGGTCTGGTAGGACTCCGACGCCATGATCACCCGCGCAGGCACCCGAGCATGGTCCGCCGCATGATGCTGGAGCTCGTAGTTGTAACCCGCGACATCCAGCGCCGCGAAAAGCTCGTCCAACTTCGGCCACTCCTCCGGCTTGGCCAAGCCGTTCACGCCCGCTGTCACGGGACGCGTCGTGTCGTGCTCACGGATGCGCGCGGCCAGCTCGCGCACGATGCGCCGACCCGAGGCGCCGCCGCGCTCGAACATCTCGTTGCCCGTGCTCCACATCACGACCGACGCGTGATGCCGGTCGCGGCGCACCCAGGCGTCCACGTCCCGGGCCCACCATTCTTTGAACAAGATGCTGTAGTCTTTCTTGTTCTTGGCCTTCTCCCAGCCGTCGAAAATCTCGTCCACCACCAGCAAGCCCAGCCGGTCGCAGGCCTCCAAAAACGCGACCGAGGGCGGGTTATGCGCGGTGCGCACCGCGTTGAAACCTGCCGCCTTCATCAGCTCGACCTTGCGCTCCTCCGCGCGGGCAAGCGCCGCCGCGCCGAGCGGACCGGTGTCGTGGTGGACGTTTCCGCCGAGCAGCTTGATCGGACGACCGTTCAGCTCGAAGCCGCGCTCGGCGCACACCCGGACGGCGCGAATACCAAAGCTCGTCGTGGTCTCGTCGAACACGCGCCCGTCGCCCACGGACTTCACGCGGGTAATCGCCTGATACAGCGTCGGGGTCTCCGGACTCCAGGCCCGTGGATCTCGCACCACCACGTCGAGCGCTCCGCTCCACTTCCCGTTGCCCGCCACCGGCGCGCCGACGCTTTCGCGTGCGACCACCCGTCCCCGCGCATCTCGCAGCTCCGCCTCGATCATCAGCTCGCGCGCTTCGGACGAGGCGTTCGCGACCTCGGCGCGCACACGAAGCTTCGCCTGTTTGTCCGAAAGCTCCTCCGTCGTGACCCACACGCCACCGGCCGGCACATGCACCGGATCGGTCACACGCAGCCACACCGGACGATAAAGCCCGGAGCCCGAATACCAGCGGCTGTTCGGCTGCGCGGAGTTGTCGACCCGCACGGCCAACACGTTCTCGGCGCCAAGCCGGAGCCGCGGTGTCAGATCGAAGCGAAAGGGCGTGTAACCGTAGGCCCAGCGTCCGAGCGAAGCGCCGTTGAGCCAGACCTCGGCGCCCATCGCCGCGCCTTCGAATTCGATTTCGACGCGTCGTCCGGCCCAAGTCTCAGGCGCGTCGAGTTTCAACCGATACCATCCCGCACCCGTCGGGAAATATCCGCCGTGCCCCGCCGCCGGCGCCGCGGCGTCCACCGGACCGGCGATGCTCCAGTCGTGCGGCAGCGTGACCGACGACCAAACCGCGTCGTCAAACGACGGCGTCTCCGCCCCGGACGCGTCGCCGCGATGAAAGCGCCAGCCTCCATCGAGCCGACGCTCCTCGCGCGATGCCGCGAGAACGGTTCCAAGCACAGCCAAGGCACAAAACAGCCAGCGAAACATAGGGGTGTTTAAACGAAATTCGGCCAAGAAGCGGAGAGCCAAGTCACACGCCGATACGGCATAATCGGCTGCCCTGGATTCCAGGTGGACGGGCGGGTCCCTCCGCCCGTGGTTCGAGCCGGACCTCACGCGGCCGTCGCCGGACGACGCTTCACCAGCAACAGAGG
>CBIHRE010000696.1:0-2731 GCA_966212385.1 uncultured Akkermansia sp.
CGCCGGAATGCCACCGCGCAAAACGACCCAACGACCACCCCGCATGAAGACCCGCCGCAGTTTCCTCAAACTCATCCCCGTCACCCTCGGCGCCTGCGCCATCGCGCCCCGCCTGCTGGCCGATACGCCGGCTCCCGTCGAAGAGTCCGATCCCGCCGCCGCCGCCCTCGGCTACAAAAAGGACGCCACGACCGTCGACACGAAGAAATACGCCCAATTCAAAGCCGGCAGCAGCTGCTCCAACTGCGCCCTCTTCGCCGGCAAAGCCGGCGATAGCAGCGGCCCCTGCATGGCCCTCGCCAATCGCCCGGTCTCCGCGAAGGGCTGGTGCATGGTCTGGGCCCAAAAGCCCCAGCCCTAAGCGCCCGCCGCGCATCAATGCGCGACGAGCACCTTCTCGTGTTCGGCCGGGGCGGGTGCGTTCTCTCCCGCGAGCCTCGCTCTCACTCCCGCCACGAGCGTGGCCATCCGGCCGCTGGGGGCGTCCCAGTATTCCGCGCTGTGCACCCGCACGCGCAGCAAGGCCAGATGGGCGTCCTCCGGTCCGCCGGGGAACCACGTTTTCAATTCGGGACTCCAGAGCCGCCGCGCCCGTTCGAGATCGCGCATCACGCGAGCGCGGCCCGATAGCGAAACGTAGCGCTGATCCTTCGGCTCCGCGTAGGCGAGGTTCACCTCGTGCTCGGATTCGATCTCGGAGACCTTGCCGGAATTGTCGGCGGTGAAAAACCAGATCTCGCCGTTCTCCATCCCGCGTCCCTGGGTCGCCATCGGACGACTGCGCAAGGAGCCGTCCGGCGCCACGGTCGTGAGCATGGCGGTGCCGATATCTTTGATCAGCGCGGAGAGCTTGCGCGTCGCCTCCGGATCGGGCGGCGTCCACTGCCGCCGCGAGTTGGCGGAAGAGTTGGAAGATCGCCCGGTCGGGTCGGCCACCGTGCCGCGTTCCTCATAGCCCAGCATGTCGGATTCGATGGTGCACATAGTGCGGGCACCATAGCGCCGCCGAGGCTCGCGCGGCATCGGGCGGCGGGCCGAGCCGGGCGCGGGACAATACGCCTAGGCCGCCACCTTGCGCTCCGCCGCCTGGCACCACGCGGCGAAACCGCCGGCAAGCGAACGCACGCGGCTGTAACCCATGCGACGAAGATTGTCGGCCGAGAGCGCGGAACGGTTTCCGCCCGCGCAGTAGAGCACGATGGGGGCGCTGGTGTCCGGGGAAACCTGCTCGATGCGTCCCTCGAGGATTCCGCGCGGCACATGACAGGCTCCGGGAATCGCGCCGCGCGCGTGCTCCTCGGTTTCCCGGATGTCGATGATGAGCGGCCTCTCGCCGGCCTCCAACTCGGCCTGCAACTCCGCGCCCGACACCTCCGCGATCCGCGACTTAGCGTCTTCCACCAAACGTCCGAAGCGCGAGGGATTCCTGGCCTGCTCCTCCGGCGCGAGAATCCGATCCGCCACCGCGCGGGCCTGCGTCCGGATTTCCGCCGCGGAGGCGCACTCCCACAACACCCCGCGCAAAGGCGCGCCGAGCGTATGCAGCCACGGAATGACGCCGCCTCGATACCGTTTCACGCGCCCCTCTGGGGTGGCGGCCACGCCGAGCGCGAGGGGGTCGTGGTCGATCAAACCGCGCGCGAGCAGATTCACGAAAAGAGGATGCTGATACTTCGAGTAATCCGTGCGGGGCCCGGTGCAATTGATCAGCTTGGCCACCTCCCGCTCTTCGTCACGGTCGGCGCCTCGGCGCCGCCACACCACCCTCAGCCCCGCGTCCGTTTCCTCCAGATGCTGGAAGCGTCCCGCGATATACTCGAGACGTCCTTCGTCCACGAGGGACTGCAGGCGCGCCGCCAGCTCCGGCGCGATACGATGGCGATGCACCTCCCAGAAGGGGCGCACATGCCGCATGAACCTCGCACGCTCCCCCCAGTCCAGCGCCGCCCACAGCCGCGCGGAGTGCGGCCGGATGGCGTTGACCACACCACGCCAGTCCAGCCCGCCCTGCGCCGCCCGGCGCACCTCCTCCCGTATCCGCGCGACCAATGCGCGCATAGTCCCCGGCGCCGGCTCCGCGGCGAGAAAATCGGGATAATCAGGCCCAAGCCGGTGAGGCAGGGGCCGCAGACCACGACGGGAGAGGCAGGAGATGCGACCGCGATGCCCGCGCTCCGCGAGCTGAATCACGATATCGATCGACGTGAGCCCTTGTCCGGCGATCAGAACATCGGCCTCCGGGTCGACCCCGTCTATCACCCCGGGCGACCACGGCACGTGAACGTAGCGCCGCCCCCGAAGCGCGTGACGCCCGGAACGGACGGGATATTCTCCGGGGAGATTGCCCAAGGCCAGCACCACCTGATCCGCGACGAGCGTCGTGTCGTCGGAGAAGAAAACCCGAGCCGCGCCGCCCGCCGGCAACTCGTCGATGTCGACCACCTCGCCGACGCGAACCGAGAAGGAGACCGCGGGATCGGCATGCTGGCGCGCCTCGGTGAGGACGTAGTTGATGTATTCTCCGTAAAGACATCGGGGAAGAAAGTCGTCCGCGCTGACCGTCTTCGGGAAACCCACCCGCCCCACCCTTTCACGAGCCCAATCGAGAAAATGTGTCGGCTGATCGGGAAACGCGCTCATGCGCCCGGCGGGGACGTTTAGCAGGTGAACGCAGGCGTCGGTCGCGTAGGCCACGCCGCGGCCGATCGGCGGCTGGCGTTCCACCAGCGTG
>CBIHRE010000697.1:0-2728 GCA_966212385.1 uncultured Akkermansia sp.
CGTCGGTCGGCGCCAGCACCTCGACGCCCCCCTCGATCGCCGCCGCCGCGTCTAGGTCCGCCGGCTTGAAGCCCAACCTCAAGCTCCAAGGGGAAGTGCATCCCGCCACCCCGAAGACCGACGCCCCGGCCTTCCAATCCCCCATGCCGGCCAGCACCGACGACAAACCCTCCGTGGCCCTCTTCGCGGTCTCCTTCATCGCCGCCGCCGCCGCCCTCGCCTTCGCCTATCTCCTCTACGTCAAGAACCAATAACCCATACAACGCCTCCACACATGTCCGACGCGCTTGCCCATTTCGACGAAGCCTCCTTCAAGACCGCCATCTCCGGCGCCACGCCCGTCCTCGTGGACTTCTGGGCTCCTTGGTGCGGCCCCTGCAAGGCCATCGCCCCCATCCTCGACGAGCTCTCCAAGGAGTTCTCGGGCAAGCTCGTGATCGGCAAGGTCAACGTCGACGACCACGGCGATCTCGCCGGCACCTACGGTGTGCGCGCCATCCCGACCATGCTGCTCTTCAAGGGCGGCCAGCTCGTCGACACCATCGTCGGCATGCAGTCGAAAGACTCCCTGAAGGCCAAACTTCAGGCCAAGCTCTAAGCCAAAAGACCTCTCGCGCTTCCCGCGCTCTCTCGCCCCCGGCCGCACCGCCGGGGGCTTTTTATTTGCCCCTTTCCGCGCTCTCAAGGTGGACGGTCGGGTCCCACCGCACGTTTCCGAACGCGTTTCCCGCGCCCTCCGGAAATCCTTCCGCCGCTCCGCATTTCCCCGCCGGGGATCGGTCAACCAATCTTCAAAACCACCCCTAAGCACACCTTCCGCCTGCCAACATTCCCCAACTCCGTTCCTCTCCGTTCCCTCGCCACCGGCCATTCCCCGGTCGCGCCGCCGGACGCATGCCCCACCGCCTTTTAAACCGCCTCCTCCTCGCGCTCGCCCTCGCCGCGTCCGTGTCCGCCTGGCTGCCCTCCGCCCGTGCCCTGATCGACGCCAACAACGACGGCATAAACGACATCTGGGCCGCCCGCCACGGCGGCAACCTCCCGCCCGCCGCCGACCCCGACGGCGACGGCCTCCCCAACTCCGCCGAAGCCGCCGCCGGCACCGACCCGCGCGATCCCGCCTCCCGCTTCGCAGTCCGCACCCTCGAGCTCCCCGCCGCCAACCGCGCCCGCCTCCGCTGGCCCTCCGCCCCCGCCAAGCTCTATCGCGTCCAAGCTTCCACCGATCTCTCCACTTGGTTCGAGATCAACGCCCGCGCCGAGGGCGACGGCAACGAGCTCTCCTTCGACCTCCCGCTCGACAAGACCTACGCCGGAGGCGACTTCGCCATCTCCCGCTGGGAAGGCCTCAGCTCCGACACCTGGATGTGGGCCTTTAAAAACATCCTCGCCGCCGGCACTCCTGCCGCCACCCGCACGCTCCGCGTCCCCACCCTATCCACCGCGCAAACCTCCCCCGACCTCGAACACTTCGGCCAACACGCCCGCGGCTGGATCGTCCCGCCCGCCGATGGCCAATACCGCTTCTTCCTCGCCGGCGACGACACCGCCGAATTTTGGCTCTCCCCCTCCGCCGATCCCACCGCCAAACAGCGCGTCGCCTACGTCCCCGGCTGGACCTACCCCGGCGAGTGGACCAAACACCCCGAGCAAACCTCCTCGCTCATCACCCTCCAAGGCGGCCGCCCCTACTACTTCGAGCTCTACTACATCGAGGGCACCTACCTCGATCACGTCACCGTCGCCTGGACCGGCCCCACCCTAAATCCCGACAAGGAACCCATCGCCGCCCGCTACTACGCCAGCGATCCGCGCCCGCTCTCCGAGCGCATCGCCTCCGCCGGCGGCCGCATCTTCTACCGCGTCTCCGTCGAGGATCTCGATCGCGACGGCGACGGCCTCAGCGACCACGACGAACTTTTCCTCGGCACCGACCCGCTCGACGCCACCACCCAACCGCGCGTCGACGACCGCGACGCCGCCGTGCAACGCCTCGCCGCCCGCAACCGCCTCACCCTCGGCAGCGCCTCGCCCCGCGCCTACGAGACCGGCGCCCTCCCCGCCCGCGTCACCGT
Source organism: uncultured Akkermansia sp. (assembly GCA_966212385.1). Lineage (GTDB taxonomy): Bacteria > Verrucomicrobiota > Verrucomicrobiia > Opitutales > Opitutaceae > IMCC26134_A. Next base: position 2,076 of record CBIHRE010000697.1, read on the forward strand.
CTTCCGCTCCGGCAACCTCGATCCCGTCGTCGTCCGCTACACCGTCTCCGGCAACGCCTCCTCCGGCGCCGACTACGCCCCGCTCTCCGGCACCATCACCGTCCCCGCCGGCGCCTCGCGTATCGAGTTTCCGGTTACACCGCTCACCGACGCCCTCGTCGAGCCGCCCGAGACCGTCACGCTCACCCTCTCCGCCGACGCCGCCTACGATCTCGGCACGCCCGCCAAGCTCGACCTCACCATCGACGACGCCCCCGACGAGCTCTACCTCGCCGCCCTCCGCCCGCCCTCCGGTCTCGCCTCCGGCGCCTGGGGCTCCGCCGCCCTCCGCTCCGCCGGCAACGGCCTCACCAGCCGCGTCTCCCTCGCCTACAGCGCGCTCCTCGGCCCCGCCGCCGGCGCCGAGCTCTTTATCTCCAGCTCCGGCGCCTCCGGCCCCGCCGTCCTCGGCCTCCCCGCCGGCCAGATCTCCGCCCGCCCTTGGGACTTCGCCCCCGCCGCCGGCCAATCCCGCGAGACCATCCTCGCCGCCCTCCATGAGGGCCGCCTCTGGGTCCGCGTCCTCTCCTCCGCCGCGCCCTCCGGCGAACTCTTCGGCCAACTCCTCCCCGCCCCCGGCTGGCTCCTCGACCGGATGCGTGAGCACAGCGACA
>CBIHRE010000698.1:0-2720 GCA_966212385.1 uncultured Akkermansia sp.
CGCCCTCGAAGCTGCGATCGCCGTCGCCTCCCCACAAACAGCAGATCAGGGCGGGCTTGGGCGTGGCCGGCAGAGCGAGGACGTAGGAAAAGGCGCCGTTCGGGGCGGCGTCGCGCCAAAGGTGGTCGGCGATGCGACCGGTCTGGCTCTGCTCCGACGAAAAGTCGTGGGCGCGCTCCGAGGCGGCATCGCCGATGCGGACCTGGTCGAGCACCGAGGCGTCGCTTGGGGCCGGGGCCTTCGCCGCAGAGGCGGTCGCGGATGTCGAGGGAGCTTGGGCGGCGGTGTCGGTGAGTTCCCAATACACCGAATAGCGCTCGTGGTGCACGGCATGGAGCGGCTGGAACACGATGCCCGAGGCGGGGCCGGCGTCGTGGGCTTTGAAGGTGAGCGTCGCGGCATCGACGACGGTCAGCCAATCGGCGGGGTTGGCGGAGGCGTTGACGATGGCCGGCACCGGCGAGGGCGGAAGCTTCAGGTAGGCGTCTTTGTCGGCGAAATCCTTGGGCATCCCGTCGCTGCCAAGCCGGCCCGCGAGGAGGATCGGGCCGTAGAAAACGGACACCATGGCGGGAAGGTCCTTGGCGCGTTCGAGGCGCAGCGCGGAAGGGAGCTTGAGGGTGAGGACGTCGCCGGTCCGCCAGACGCGTTTCACGGCAAGGTAGCTGGACGGCCCGGCGGCGCTGGCGGTGGCGGGCTGCGGACGGCCGTTGACGGACAGCTCGACCGGGCCGAACACCCAGCCCGGGACGCGAAGGTGCAGCGTGGCCTCGGCGGGACGGGCGGCGCTGACGATGGTCAGACGGACCCTGTCGGTGGTGGGCGGAAACCCTTCCTGTTTGAGAGTCAGGCCTTGGCTGGTCCAGTCGAACGTCGAGGGGATGTAGAGATTCACCCACAGTTGGCCGGAGCCTTGGAAGTAGATGCCCTCGTTGTAGCGGGCGGTGTTTTCGATGCCCGAGCCCACGCAGCAATGGGTGCCGTCGAGGTAGGTGCGGAAATCGCCGTGCAGCGGCGTGAAGTAGGTCATCGCGCCGGTGTCGGGTGCGACGGTGGCGAGGAGGTGGTTGTAGAGGGCGCGCTCAAAGTAGTCGGCGTAGGCGGCGCGGTCCGGCGCGCGTTCGATGAGGCGCGAGGTGAGCTTCAGCATGTTTTGCGTGTTGCAGCTCTCGGCGGTGGTGGGCGGGAGGCGTTTGCCGTCGTCGATGGAGGGGCCTGCCTCGATGTCGGGACCGTCGAACCATTCCTTGTAGGAGTTGCCGCCGATAACGAAGGAGTGGTGGCGGGTGATGATCGACCAGGCATTTTCCGAAGCGCGGGCTTCGGTGGCGTCGCCGGTGACGTTGGCGTGGCGAGCGATGCCGGCCAGCTGGGCGACGTGGGTGTTGGCGTGGAGGGCTTTTAGCCGATCCTCGCCGGCGGCGAGCGGATCGATGAGCCAGGGGCGGTTGAAGAGGGCGGCGAGGTCGAGGTGCTTTTTGTCACCGGTGATCGAATACAGCTCCGTGAGCACGTCGGCCATGCCGCCGAATTCGGTCTGCGGGTTGCGGCTGCGATCGGTGCGGAACATGCGCTCGATCTGATCCGGCGGCAGTGCGAGCAGGCGCTTCTGGAGGTAGGCCGACATTTTCTGGGCCACGTCGAGGGCCTGCCGGTTGCCCAGGTAGTGATGGGCGTCCACAAGGCCGGCCATGATCTTGTGGATCGTGTAATAAGGCACGACCACGCCGCCGGAGTTCTTGGCGCTGCCTTCCTGCCAGTCGAGGGCGAGGGACGGGAAGGCGGCGAGGTAGCCGTCCTGGTTCAGGGCCTGCTGGCATTTGGCGAGTTCGGCGACGAGGTAGGCGGCTTTCCGGCGGAAGGAGTCGTCGCCGGTGGCGGGGGCCATGCGGGAGGCGGCCGAAAGGTAGTGGCCGGCCATGTGGCCACGGATGAACCCGGCGTCCCAGCCTCCGTAGCCGGCGGTGGTGCCGGCGGGCTGAGGCAGGCCGGCGAGCTTGCGGTAGTCGAAGAGCAGGCGATCGGGATCGAGCCGCTCGACGTAGCCGGTCCGATGCAGCTCCTGCCGGTCATAAAACGGGCTGCCGGGGAGCAGTCGCACGTGGGCGGCATCCACCATCACGGCGGGGCTGGCGGTTGTTTCCGCGCGAGTGGCGCAAGCCACGAAGGACGAGAGAAGGCCCGAGACGGCCGCCATGCAGAATCGGAGGGATGTGGGCATGGCGGACGGAACCGGGTGGCGCTTGCGACGGGAGTGGCACCCCGACCGCATCGCGCCGGGTTGTTTAAAGGCGGACAGAAACGGCGCGGCCGTTGTAGCGCAGCTCGGTGGTCTTGGTCGCGGGTTCGTGGCCGGCGGCCTGATCGGGCGCCACCACGACAACCTTGAACACGCGATTCACGTTCATCCCGGGGAAACTCCCGCGGCGCTTCTTCATCGTGAGCGTGCGGCTCTTGTCGTTCCAAGTGATCGGTATCACCGAGAATCCGCCCTTTTCATAGTCCCAGCCCTCGCCGGCGTCCTCGTAGAATTGATACGTGCCGTCGGCTCCCGGATAAACGCGCAGCTCGATGGGCGCGGCGGGGTCCTCTCCCGAGTATTGCACGCGAGGGCCAAGCGGCAGGATCGAGCCGGTTTTCACGAAGAGCGGGGTGCGCGACAGAGGAGCGTCGGCCTTGATGGTCTGTCCGCCGGACTGCGGACGGCCGCTCCAGAAGTC
>CBIHRE010000699.1:0-2713 GCA_966212385.1 uncultured Akkermansia sp.
CGCAAGTGGCGGTTCGAACCCGCGATGACAGACGGCAAGCCCGTGAGCACGGAAGTGGTCGCCCCCTTCCAGTTCAGGCTCGCGGATCGCTGAACGCGCTCGCCGCAGCCGGGCGGAAAAAATTGCAGGGCATCGCCAGCGTCGCCGCCCCCCAGCCCCCTTTTCCGTCCCGCCCAACCCCCGCCCCCCTTCTCCGCACACCGCAAACACCGCAGCCCCAAGCCTCGTGTAACCCCTCCGGTTACACGAGGCTTGTTTTTTCGGCACGTTTCGCGCCTTCCGCGCACTTGCGCAGCCGCCCTTCGTGGCTATGCGGTTAACGCTCTTTTTCCTCCCACCATGTCCACCGAAACTGCCGCCGCTCCCAAATCCTTCGAGTTCCAAGCCGAGATCAAGCAGCTCCTGGATATCGTCATCCACTCGCTCTACACCGAGAAGGAGATCTTCCTCCGCGAGCTTGTCTCCAACGCCTCCGACGCCACGGAAAAGCTCCGCCATCTCCAGCTCACCGAGAAGGCCGTCCACGACGCCGACCGCGCGCTCGAGATCACCGTCACCCCCGACGACAAGGCCAAGACCCTCGTGATCGAGGACGCCGGCCTCGGCATGACCGGCGAGGAGCTCGTCAAATTCCTCGGCACCATCGCCCACTCCGGCTCGAAGAACTTCCTCAAGGCCCTCCAAGAGGGCGGTCAAAAGAACTCCAACCTCATCGGCCAGTTCGGCGTCGGCTTCTACGCCGCGTTCATGGTCGCCAAGAAGGTCGAGGTTTTCTCCCGCTCCTGGCAGCCCGACGCCCCCGCCCACGTCTGGACCTCCGAGGGCGCCGGCACCTACACCTTGGCCCCCGCGCCCGAACACACCGCCCGAGGCACCAAGATCGTCCTCCACCTGAAGGACGAGGCCGGCGAGTTCGCCGAGAAATACCGCGTCGAGGAGATCCTCAAAAAATACAGCGCCTTCGTCTCCTTCCCGATCAAGCTCGAGGGCGAGCAGGTCAACAAGGTCCAGGCCCTCTGGCTCCGTTCCAAGTCGGAGATCAAGGACGAGGAATACACCGAGTTCTACAAGTTCCAGGCCCACGCCTACGACGAGCCCCGCCTGCGCCTCCACTTCAGCGCCGACGCCCCCATTCAGATCGCGTCCCTTCTCTTCGTCCCGAAGGAGAATCCGGAAAAGTTCGGCATGCAGCGCGCCGAGCCCGCCGTCTCGCTCTACTGCCGTAAGGTCCTGATCGACGCCCGCCCGAAGGACCTCCTCCCCGAGTGGCTGCGCTTCCTCAAGGGCGTCGTCGATAGCGAGGACCTCCCGCTCAACATCTCCCGCGAGACGATGCAGGACAAGGCCCTGCTCGAAAAGATCGGCAAGACCGTCACCTCGCGCTTCCTCAAATTCCTCGCCGACGAAGCCAAGGCCCGCCCCGAGGGCTACGACGAGTTCTTCAAGGAATTCGGCATCTTCCTCAAGGAAGGCGCCGCACTCGATTGGACGCACAAAGACGCCCTCGTGAAGCTCCTCCGCTTCGAGTCCACCTTCACCGAGGCCGGCAAGACCACCTCGCTCGCCGACTACGTTTCCCGCATCAAGGAAGGCCAGACCGAGATCTACTACCTCGTCGGCCCGTCCCGCGCCGCGATCGAGTCCGGTCCCTACCTCGAAGGCATGAAGGCCCGCGGCCTCGAGGTGCTCTTCTGCACCGAGGCGGTCGACGAATACGTGATGAACAACGTCCGCGAGCACGACGGCAAGAAGCTCGTCGCCGCCGACAGCCCCGACGCCAAGCTCCCCGAGGCCCCCAAGCCGCCCTCCGCCGAAGGCGACCTCACCGACGACCAAGTCAAAGACCTCGCCAAGTGGCTCAAAGATACCCTCGGCGACCGCGTCACCGAAGTGAAGGCCTCCGACCGCCTCGTCGACTCCCCCGCCCTCGCGATCAGCGCCGACCGGATGATGACGCCCCAGATGCGCCGCATGATGAAGGCGCTCAAGAAAGACGAGGCCGACGCCCCCGTGAAGGTTTCGCTCGAGCTCAACCCCCGACACGCCGTCATCAAACGCCTCGCCGGTATCCGCCAGTCGAATACCGATCGCGCCACCCTCGTCGCCGAGCAGATCCTGGACAACGCCCTCATCGCCGCCGGCCTCTTCGAGGACCCGAGCAAGATGGTCGCCCGCCTCTACAAGCTCCTCGAACAAGCCTGAGCCAATCCGCGCCCCCTCGCGCTTATTCAAACATCGGCCGCGCCCGTCTCGGGCGCGGCTTTTTCATGCGCCGCTTGCGCGAGCGAATACCAATGGCTGGTTGCTTCCAGGTTTTAGGTGGACGGGCGGGTCCCTCCGCCCGTGGCTCGAGGTCCAAGCCGCGGGCGCGGGGACGCGCCCGCCCACCCCGGAACCCAAGGTCTAAATCCACCAAGCCGCCGGTATAAGCTCCGTTCCGGCCTCTCGCTTCAGCCGGCTTCAAAGCCCGGCCGCCGCGCGAATGTCCGCCTCGAATCTCGCCACCACCGCGGACCAGGTCAGTCCGGCCGCGGTGGCCCGCGCCGCCGCCCGGATTTCCGGCCAACGCGCCCGCTCCGCCAGCGCCCGCGCCGCCGCGGCATGATAGGCCGCTTGGTCGCCAAAAGCCGCCGAAAATCCGTTGCGCCCATCGCGCACATGCTCGCGCGTCGCCGCATAATCGTAGGCTACCGCCACCAGACCGCTCGCCAGC
>CBIHRE010000700.1:0-2713 GCA_966212385.1 uncultured Akkermansia sp.
CACCGCGCTTGTCATCGAGGTCGCCTCGCAAGCGACCGCGCCCGCCCGCCCGGCTCCGGCCCCGGTGGTGGAGACCGAGGGGCCATGAGCGAAACATCCGCCACCGAAGCGCCGGGCGCCGTCCTCTTCGTCTACGGCACGCTCAAACGCGGCGGCGCCAACCACGGCTGGCTCGACGGCCAGACCTTTCTCGGCCCCGCGCGCACCGGGCCCGGCGTCACGCTGTATTCGCTCGGCGAATACCCCGGCCTCGTGGCGGAGCCCTCGGATCGCGAAGGGGTCGTCGGCGAACTCTGGGCGGTCGACGCCGCCTGCCTCGCCCGGCTCGACGCCTTCGAGGGCGTGCCGGAGAAGCTCTACGCCCGCGAAGCCGTTCGTCTCGCGGAGACGCCGCCCGGCCTGTCCGCCGCGGACGCCGCGCGCGCCCAGCTCTACCGCTACCTGCGAAAGGTCGATCCCGGCGCGCGCGTCGGATCGACCTGGCGGGTCTGAGCCCGCCGAGGCTTATTTTTTATACCAGCCGCCGTCCTCGCGCTGCACCCAGACGCCGGGCTTGCTGGCCTTGGCGAGCTGGCGAGCGAACTCCTTGCCGGCCGACTCGGGCGTGCCGCCGGTCTTCTTGGCGAGTTCGGCGAAAAGCACGGCGCGATCCGCGTTCTCCGCCGCCGCGACCTTTTCCGCCTCCGCTCCCGGCGTCCGCACCGAGAGCAAGCCCGTGTTCGCCTCCCCGACCGCGCCGGCCTCCTTCAATTTGTCGATGACGGGCACGCGCTCGCGCATGCCGGCTTTGGCCTGATCGGGCGAAGCCGCCTGGGCGACCACCGCGGTGGCGCAGAGGGCGGAGAGAAGCAAAAGACGGGAATCGGAGTTCATGGCGGATAAATGCGTTTTCAGTTCAGGGCGTGGCGGTCGCGGGCAAGGCGCTGGTATTTACAGTCGAAGAGCTTCCATAGATGTCGGATAGCACGTCGGTAACGGCCTTCTCCATCTTCACGTTCACATCCACTTTGGCGTAGACGTCCATTTTGATGTGGAGGCAACCCGAGGACCCCAAAAGGCACAAGCAGGCTAGTGGACCAAAAAGGCGCATGAGAGGAACTCGCGATATGTGACCCGAGCTGGCAAACAGAGTTTCCACGGAGATCAAAATTCGACGCTTACCTGATCGTTCAAGCCCAGCATCAGCACACGCGTAAGGTCCCCCTCCAAATTCACCTCCAACTTCACGGTGCGCACCGAGCTGTCTTCCTCCGGACGCCCCTCCACTTTGATCTGTGCAGTCCGCCGACCGTCCGCCCCGTCCGGATTGAAAAACACCTCAAGCGAATCGACCGCGAGCGGAACGGTTCCCTGCTCGATACGCTTCAGATCCTTGACGAGCTTCGGGCTAAGCAAGTTAAGCCAGAAAGGAAGATTGCGCGTCAGAAAGCCCGGCTGCGGCGCCAGCCGAAGACTCGTCCGGGCCGCCTTTTGCACCGTGAGCGTGCCGGTGCGAATTTCCAGACCTTCTGCGACGCTCCACGCGAGCCCGACGCTTCCGCTCAAGGTGCCCGTTCCCTCTGTGATCGCTTGGGGCGCCAAACGTGCGAGTTCCGACACGGAGACGCCATGCACCTCGGCCACCGCGTCCAAAGACGGAGCGAGAAGCGGAATCGAAATCGGGTTCAGCTGAAAACTCCCTCCGAAGGCCTTGGAGGCGATTCGCTGCACATCGAGTGTCCGATTGGCGCTCAACCCGAAACGCGCCTCGATATCCATCACTCGCAAATTGCCCAACGCCACTTTTGCAACGCGGAGCGACTGACCCGCGGTCAAGGCCGCGACCGCCAAATCGTTGGTATATAAATCGAGCTCCGCCCCGCTGATTTCGGCCTCCAGTTCATCCGACCGCGCCCAGCCCTCGCGCAACGCGACCCGCAGCTCGCCGGCCGGTCCGGTCTCCGATGCCCATCTCCCCTCGCCCGCCAGCTCGATCCGACCGCTCGCCGACCAGCCCGAGGCCGCCGCGCCGAGCTTCGGACGCAAAAGCGGCCAGAGCTCGGCCAAATCGAGATTCGCCCGTCGGATCCTCCATTGCCAGGCGCCGTCTCCCGCCGGCCGCAATTCCACCTCGAGGTCCACGCCCGCCCGTTTTGCGGACAACACCAGCCCATCCGCCCCCGCCGCCACACGCCACTCGAGCCCCAGGTCCGGCAGCGCGCCGATTTTCACGCCGCCCGACACGTCTCCGAGCACTTGCACGCCGCCGAGCTCCGCCGGCCACGCCACGGCCGCCGCGCCCGCCATCGCCAGCACGGCCAGTCCGCGTCGCAGGTGTCGGAGAAATGGCGTCACGCCGCATCCATCGCCGGCCATCGACCCGACGGCGAGCGCGGAAACGTCCCGCCGCCCGCAACGGCCGCACATGGCCGCCCGCCGCCGCGCCGCCGGAGCTCACTCCACATTCGCGATCTGCTCCTTGATCCGCTCGAGCTCGTTCTTCAGCTCGATCACACGGCGCGCGATCTCGTAGTCGTTGGCCTTCGCGCCGGTGGTGTTCACCTCGCGCCCCATTTCCTGGAGGATAAACTCGGCTTTGCGCCCGATCTCCCCGCCTCCCGCGAAGAGCTTCTTGATCTGCGCGTGGTGGCTGCGGAAGCGCGTGAGTTCTTCCGTGATGTCGCACCGGTCGGCGAAAAGCGCGATCTCCTTGAGCACGCGCTCGTCGTCCACC
>CBIHRE010000701.1:0-2712 GCA_966212385.1 uncultured Akkermansia sp.
GTAGATGAGGTTGGTGCCGACGATGCCGATGGCCTCCTGCTGGCGGAGGTTGTCCTTGTCCCACATGCGCACGTGGAGGACGACGTCGCTGGGTTCGGAGCCGGGCTCGGACTGGAAGCGGATGCCCATCCAGCCGTGGCACTCGTTGTTTCCCTTGTAGGATTTGGCGGCGACGGTGTCGGCGAAGACGAAGAAGCGGGTGGTGGCGCCGCGTTTCTCGCTCAGGCGGGTGATGAGCAGCTCGTATTCGTGGTCGAGCATCGTGTGCAGGCGCTCGCGCGAGACGTAGCGCGGGGCCTTGCCATAGATGGCGTCGCTGAAGGTCATGTCGTAGGCCGACATCGACTTGGCGATGGTGCCGGCGGCGCCGCCGGCCTGGAAAAACACGCGGGCGACCTCCTGCCCGGCCCCGATCTCTGCGAAGGTCCCGTATTTGGTATCGTCGAGATTGATTGTGAGCGCCTTGCGGTGGGTCGTGAGAAGAGAAGGCTGGTCCATGGCGCGGAGACTGAAGCGCGAAGCGGGCCGCGTGCAAAGCGCGGACGGACGGGGCGAAGCGTTTTTCCAAAGAGGGCTCGCCGGGCGCGCCGGGGCACGTAGCGTGACCGCACTTCCCTGATGAAAGCGTTTTTCGCCTCGTTTATCGGCACCTTGCTGGCGCTTTTCGCGTTTGCGGTGACGTCGGTGGTCCTCGTGTTCGGCGGCTTCGCCATCCTGGCTTCGATGGGCGAGGAGACGCACGTGACGCATGTCGAGCACGGCTCCTACCTGGTGCTCAATCTGGACGGCACCAATCTCACCGACGCGCCTCCGCTCGTGGAATCGGGCGGCTTCGCCTCGTTGCTGGCGGGCGACGCGCCGCAGGTCTTGTCGTTGCGCAAGGCGGTGAACGGCCTCCGGCACGCGGCGCAAGACGACCGTATCCGCGGGGTGTTCATCACCGGCACGTTCACGCCCGACGGCTACGGCACGGGTTTCGCCGCGTTGGCGGAGCTGCGGTCCGCGCTGGAGGCGGTGCACGCGGCGGGAAAACCGATCAAGGCCTACTTCGACGAGGTCGGCACGCCCGAGCTGTATCTCGCGTCGGTGTCGCGCGACATCATGTTGAACCCTTTCGGGCTGGTCGTGATGCCGGGGCTCGCGAGCGAGCCGATGTTCTACGGCGGAGCTTTTGAAAAGTGGGGGGTGGGGGTGCAGGTGACGCGCTCGGGCAAATACAAGGGTGCGATCGAGCCCTTCGTGCGCCGCGACCTGAGCCCGGAAAACCGCGAACAACTCACCGTGTTGCTCGGCGATTTATGGTCGGTGGTCCGTGACGACATCGCCGAGAGCCGCGGTCTTTCGCCGGCCGATTTGCAGGCTTTGGTCGACTCGGAAGGGTTGATTTCGCCGGAGTCGGCCTTGAAGGCCGGCCTCGTCTCCTCGCTGGGGTATCGCGATCAGATCATCGGTCAGTTGCGCGAGGAAACCGGGGCCGATGCGGGGGATCCCTTCAAGCAGGTGGCCTTCGCCGATTATCTGAAGCAGCTTCATGAGCCGGACGGCGACTCGAAGATCGCGGTGGTCTACGCGGAGGGCGAGATCGTGGACGGCGAGGGCGGGGAGGGGGAAATCGGCGGCGCCGCCTATGCGCGTAAACTCCGTTCGCTGCGCGAGGATGAAACTATCGCGGCGGTGGTGTTGCGCGTGAACAGCCCGGGCGGTTCGGCCGGCGCCTCCGAGGAAATGCTGCGCGAGCTGCGCTTGTTGAAGGAAGTGAAGCCGGTCGTCGTCTCGATGGGCAGCTATGCGGCTTCGGGCGGCTACTGGATCTCCTCTTTTGGCGAGAAAATCTACGCCGCTCCGACGACGGTGACCGGCTCTATCGGCGTCTTCGGCGTGCAGTTCGACATCCAAAAACTGGGCGAGACGATCGGGCTGAGCTGGGACCGGGTGCAGACCGGCGAGAAGGCGGGGCTGTTGACCGCCGCGCGTCCGAAAACGCCCGCCGAGCTGGCGGTGTTTCAGCGCTTGGTGGACCACACCTACGACGAGTTTCTCGTGCGGGTGTCCGAGGGCCGCGGGCTGGAAAAGGACGCGGTCCACCAAATCGCCCAAGGGCGAGTCTGGTCGGGCAAGCAGGCCGTGCGCTTGAAGCTCGTCGACGAGATCGGCGGCCTCGGCGACGCGATCGCGCACGCGGCGACGCTGGCGAAAATCGATGGCGAGCCGGCGATCTACGAGTATCCGGGCACGCGGTCGTTGTCGGAGGCCTTGGAGGATCTTTTCGACGACCGGATCAGTCCCGAGTCGCGCATCTCGGCTTCGGTGCGCGGCCCGCTGGGCGCCGCGGTGCGGGCGGCGGAGACGCAGGTGAAGCAACTCGGGCGCTACAACGATCCGCGAGGCGTCTATGCGCGCCTGCCGCTTGACCTGCGCGTGCGATAGGCTGGCTTTGGCGACAACATGAGCACCACGCGACTCCTCGAGGACGTTCCCGCCACGGTCATCCCCGCCGGCACCCCAGCCACCCTGCAGGCGGGCGAAGGGGTGCACATCGTTCAGACGCTCGGCGGCAACGTCACGGTGCGCACCGATCACGGGCTTTTCCGCATCGCGCGCGAGCATGCCGCGGCGATCGCGGGCCTGGATCTGGACAAGCTGGAACGGGAGGCCGGCGCGGGCGCGGCGGGCGGCGAGTTTTCCGAGACGGCGGTGTGGGACGCTCTAAAG
>CBIHRE010000702.1:0-2696 GCA_966212385.1 uncultured Akkermansia sp.
GATCGAGGACCTGCCGGCCTACATCGACGAGTTCGACGCCCTCATGCGCGACAAATACGGCATCGAGTGCATCTACTACGCCCACGCCGGCGCCGGCGAGCTGCACACGCGTCCGCTCTTCGACCTGAAACGCGCGGAGGGGCGGAAAATGTTCCGCGATATCGCCACCGACGTCGCCACGTTGGTGAAAAAATACCGTGGCTCTCTCTCCGGCGAACACGGCGACGGCCGCCTGCGCGGCGAGTTTATCCCGTTCATGGTCGGCCCCGAATGCTACGCGATGATGCGCCGAGTGAAGACGCTCTTCGATCCGCTCGGCATTTTTAATCCCGGCAAGATCATCGACACCCCGCCGATGGACAGCTCCTTGCGGCACGCCGCCGTCCATGGACCGGGGCCAGGTGGCGCCGCCGCCGCCGCGCCCGAGCCCGTGCACGAGACGATTTTCAACTTCGACGCCGATCAAGGCGTGCTCCGAGCCGCCGAGAAATGCACCGGAGTGGGGGAGTGCCGGAAAACCCACCTCTCCGGCGGCACGATGTGCCCGAGCTACATGGCCACGCGCGACGAGAAGGACAGCACGCGCGCCCGCGCCAACTGGCTGGGGCAGGCCCTTGCGCGCACGGGCGCCTAGGCGCGCAACCCCTGGGACGACGAATCGGTCGCCGCGGTGATGGATCTCTGTCTCTCCTGCAAGGCCTGCAAATCCGAGTGCCCGTCGAGCGTCGATCTCGCGCGCCTCAAGGCCGAGTGGCTCCAGCATTACCACGATGCGCACGGGGTGCCGCTGCGCTCGCGCCTCGTCGCGGGTTTCGCGAAATCCATGCGGTTCGCCTCATTCTCGCCCGGGCTCTACAACCGCGTCGTCGGAACGCCCGCGCTCGCCCGCGCGATCAAGCGCCTCGCGGGCTTCGCGCCCGAGCGCAGCCTGCCCGGCCTGCACGCGACGACCCTCACCTCCTGGCATCGCCGGCACGCGAACCCCTCGCATCTCAGTTACCCGAATGGACGCGTGTTCCTCTTCTGCGACGAGTTCACCAACTACAACGACACGCCCGTCGGCATAAAAGCGGTCGAGCTGCTCAACCGCCTCGGCTACGAGGTCGTGATCCCGGAGCACGTCGAGAGCGGGCGCGCGCACTTGTCCAAGGGCCTCGTCCGCGAGGCGAAGAAGTTCGCGACGCGCAACGTCGAGCTGCTCGCGCCGCTCGTCACCGACGCGTCCCCGCTCATCGGCATCGAGCCCTCCGCGCTGCTCGGCTTCCGCGACGAGTATCCGGATCTCGTGCCCGCGCCGTTGCGCGAGCCGGCGCGCGCGTTGGCGAAACGCGCGCTCCTGATCGACGAGTTCATCGCCCGCGAGGCCGACGCCGGTCGCGTTCGCGCCGATTCGTTCGTCGCGCGCGAGCTCTCGATCAAATTGCACGGCCACTGCCACCAGAAGGCGCTCTCCTCGCTCACTCCGACGGTGAAGATGCTCGAGCTGCCGCGCGGGCACTCGGTGCGGATGATTCCTTCCGGTTGCTGCGGCATGGCCGGCTCCTTCGGGTATGAGCGCGAGCACTACGAAGTCTCGCAACGCGTCGGCGAACTCGTCCTTTTCCCGGCCGTGCGTTCTGCTCCCGAGGCGGTCGAGATCGCCGCGCCCGGCACGAGTTGCCGGCACCAGATCAAGGACGGCACCGGCCGCGTCGCGCGCCATCCGATCGAGATCTTGCACGCCGCTTGCAAGGGCTTGGGCGGCTGAGGCCGGCGGCCGGATGGCATTGGCCTTTCCGCTTCCAAGGTGGCGGGGCGCGCCCCCGCGCCCGGCGCGACCACTCTCGAGCTGAGAAGGCGGTCCTGCGCCCGTCGTCGTGAAGTTCAGAAGTCCGGGCGAGGGAAGGGGCGGCGGCGTGGACGACCATCGCGGGGTTTTGATCGATCGTCTCGTCCGCTGGGGGAAAATCCCGGCCCGGGGGCGAATATTGGCGCTTGGAAAGATTTCTGGCGGAAACGGCCGGATTTTCACGCTGGATGGGTTGTTGGATCTTTTGTCGCCCCGCCCAGCCCCGTTCCCCGCTTCCGCCCCGTTATCCTTCGTTGTTTCCTCTCAAACTGATGCGTCCAAGACCCGGATTTCGTTCCGGCCGACCTTGGCACGGCTCCTCTTATTGACTGTCACGCCGGGTTCTTCCTCTCGGCCCTTGCGTTCTCCCTTTCGTCTCATCGTTCCCCGCCTTTTACCTGATCACCATGCTTCGCCGTTCCCTCCTCGCCGCCTGCGCCGCCGTCTCCCTTGCCGCGCCCTTCGTGTCCGCAGCCCCCGTGCCCGTCCTGGCCGAACCGTTCCCGCTTGATCGTGTTCGCCTCCTGCCCGGCCCCTTTCTCGACGGGCAGCAGGTGGACGCGCGCTACCTGCTCGAAGTCGTCGAGCCGGACCGCTTGCTGGCGGGTTTTCGCGCCCAGGCGAAGCTCCCCAAGAAGGCCGAGCGCTACGGCGGCTGGGAGGCTCGCGGCATCAACGGCCACAGCCTCGGCCACTACTTGTCGGCCGTGTCCGCTCTCTACGCTTCCACCGGCGACGCCCGCGCCCTCGAGCGTGTGAACTACATCGTCGCCGAGCTCGCCGCCTGCCAGGAGGCCAATGGCGACGGCTACGTGCTTCCGGTGAACAAGCGCATCTACGAGGATCTCCGTGCCGGACGCATCAAGGC
>CBIHRE010000703.1:0-2679 GCA_966212385.1 uncultured Akkermansia sp.
CATATATCCTGCCAATCGTGTTTAATTTCAGTGAGCATCATGAGGCCTGGAATTAGGCAGCTTACCAAATCTTCAAGACGGTTTCGAATGCACTCCTGAAAGAGCGCGCGAAATGCTTGGAGCGCGGCTACAAAGTTACCCATAGCTACGCCGATGACTGCGGAAGAATAAGCCGCTTCGAGTGCGCATGATTCAAAAATACGGGTGAAAACTGCTTCTGCATCCATCGGGGTAGGGCGAGCGACATAAGCCCACAAGTTTAGCGATGAGAGCCGAATCTGGAGGACAGGATACCATACGGTCATGGTTACGCAACCGACGCGGGCACTGGCCGGTCTCCATTCCACCTTAAATTCGGGAAACTGAAGGAGTGTGGCAATTTTGAACTCTTGGCGTTTTGTTACCTTGGAGCAGTCGAGGGCACTGGCTTCTTTTGTGATAACTGAGTCGAGAATTCCAGTCAAAGTTTGTCCCGGTTCGATAATCTTTTGTCGTGGGTCGGTGGGTGTTTTCGGGACTCCAAAATCAGTTTCTTCTCCTACCTTTACGGCCCGTCGAAATCGATTAAAAGATTGGCCTTCCGGTAGATCAAGCACCGGCGTCTCCCTCGTATACATACCCAGCAGGTGATCTTTCTGTTGAGGATGAGTCGTAACGTCTCCGATCTTCTTGAAGACCGGGGCATATCCGACGGTGAACATGTCTTTTGTAATTCCAGGGAATTTTAATATAATACTTTCGGTATACGTAGTGGGATCAGTCCCTTTTGGAAAGTCTCTGAATGCGTCTATGATTATGGAGCAAAAGGTGGGGGTGAGATTGGGGTGGCCATTGGCAAGAAAAAGGAAAGCCTTAATGTCGGCCGAGAGGGTCTGCTCGCAGGGCACGATTGTCTTAATACTGCCAATCGGGGTGCCAATTGGAGAGGTGGCTTCGATGACGTTCCATGTTTCCGTGATCGACCAGAATACTCGCAGTGGATGAATTGCTCCGTTTTCGTCTGTGACCGTGCGTAACGTGTCCACATTAAGGGGCGGAATACCTGCCTTAGCGAAGCCCGCAATCGGCGGTGCTGGTATCGATAATTCGCTTTGCGTGGTGTTTTTCAGGAAAGACAAAAGATCGGGACTATAGTCTTCAAGCCGGAGAGTGTAATTAATGGGTATCATGGGTTCGATGGGCTGTAGCCGAGGACTTACAGCATTAAGTGTGCCTGCGCACTCTTGCTCGTTCCGACGATTAGTGCTTTGCGTGCATGTGTAGTAGGGTGCCTTTCCTCTTTGATGTTATGTGAAATTTAAAGGCCGCGCGGAAAATAATCTTTTTAAAGCTTATTCATACACGCGAGGCTGATCGCGCGCATCAGTGGATATGTTTGGCTGCCGTGTGTTAGCGCCTCGGACGTGGTTGCCCTACTAGATAGTTCAGTTATCTCTTTTGGGGTTGGTGGATTGGTGGGCCTTGTGCGGGGTTTGCGAGTGAGTAACGGCGAGAGGGCGAGCTAAGGTCCGCGCTTTCGGGCGTGAAGCCGGGTTCCCGGCGGACGATATCGAGCAATCGCTTCGCGTGGGATGCCATAAGACGGCCGAAACACGAATAATAAAAAAGTCGCGCGATACATGGTAGTGAGCCGTGTTCTGGGCTAAGGCCCCTAGCTTGATTGGGGTGGGCCAGCTTTGTCTCCTTGCTCAAACAACGGACTTAGGGTCACGCCAATGCCGCTTTCCCGGAAGCTCTTACAGTGGTCGCATAATCGCACCGTAGCCGCTACGCCGGGCTCGAACTCGCAGCCGGTTACTTGATAATTTGCGGAATTCTCGTAGCCGCAAATAGAGCAGACGTCTTCTCTGCCCATGACTCGTATTACAAGTCTATTGTGTTTCGCCTGTTGCGGGCTAAATGCGATCAGTGCTTGAAACCACGGCTCTGAATGGGGCTTCAGCGGTATAATGGCATAAGCGCAAGCCATGGCTGCTGTATTTGTAGATGCAGAGCGGGGAATTGGCTAAAACTTTACTGTCGCTACTGCTCCAATGGTCGTCGAAGTTTCGCCCTTCTCTGCTAATGTCCATGATGCGGTAACACCGAGAGGTCCGATGATCCATACTGTGGCGGATACATTTCCAGTGTATATGTGATCGTCGATCCAAAGCTTGTCTTGCACCGCGAAGAAATCGGCGACGCCGCCGCTGACGTTTGCCGTAAATCTTGTATTAGGCGCGTATTCGAGTCCTGCTCGAAAGGCATATGTTCCATAGTCGTAGCCCGTTTCTCCGCCGAGAGTTTGACTAATGCTGCGGGAGCGAGTTATTGATGCGCTGACATAGGGATCGAAGCTTCCGTATTTCCGGTGGGCGGTGAACCCTCCGGTCAGGGAGTTGTTATAGGAGGAGTGTAGCTTAGTGAAGTAGCCATAGGTATAGCGGGCCATGCCATCAATGTAGCGGGATAATGGAAAGTTAAGATCGGCTCCGGCTTCGGTGGGATGGCCCACAGCAGGGCCTAAGCTCTCGGTGTTTTGCTGCCAAAATAATTCGAGATAGCGCCTGCCGATTCGGCCTAAACTAGACTCCCCGTTGGTGGCTTCTGGCTGAGTGGGAATCGGAGGGCTCGCAGGTTTGTCCTGTGGGCGGTCAACACCGGCGAAAAGCGGAGTTGCTCCGGTTAGCGAGCATATCG
>CBIHRE010000704.1:0-2668 GCA_966212385.1 uncultured Akkermansia sp.
CGTGGTGTTCACGCTGCTGTTTATCCTGAGCTACGCGGCGCTGCAGTGGCGGGGGCGTAAGGCCGCGCGAGGCTGATTTTTTTGAAACCGCGAATGAACACGAATGGACGCGAACGGGAGGATGCTGGGGAAATGAACATGCCGCGGCCTATTCGCGTCTATCCGCGTCCATTCGCGGTTGAGCTTTTGCACCCATGATCGAGATCGAATCAGTCACGAAGCGCTTCGGCGACTTCACGGCGGTGGACACGGTGAGCCTTACCGTGCGCGCGGGGGAGTTTCTCACGCTGCTCGGCCCCTCGGGTTGCGGAAAGACGACGCTGCTGCGCATGATCTCGGGTTTTGAGACGCCGGACACGGGCGCGGTGCGCATCGGCGGCGCGGACGTCACGGCGTTGCCGCCTTATCGGCGCAACGTGAACCAGGTTTTCCAGAGTTACGCGCTGTTCCCTCATCTTTCCGTGCGCGACAATATCGCCTTCGGGCTGCGCATGCAGAAGACGCCGAAAGACGAGACACGGCGGCGCGTGGCGGAGGCGGTGGAACTGGTCGCGCTGGGCGGTTTCGAGGACCGGATGCCGCATCAGCTTTCGGGCGGGCAACGCCAACGCGTGGCGCTCGCGCGCGCGCTGGTGCCGAATCCGTCCGTGCTCCTGCTCGACGAGCCGCTTTCGGCGCTCGACGCGAAGCTGCGCAAGCAGATGCAGGTCGAGTTGAAACGCCTTCAAAAACGGCTCGGCATGACCTTCGTTTTCGTGACGCACGACCAGGAGGAGGCGCTGACCATGAGCGACCGGATCGCGGTGCTCGACCGTGGCCGGATCGTGCAGCTCGGCGCGCCGACGGAGATCTATCACCGTCCGGGCAGCGCCTTCGTCGCGGATTTTGTCGGCGAGGCGAATCTGCTCCGCGTCGCTTTGCTGGCGCGCGAGGGCGAGATCGGCCGCGTGCGGATGGAAGGCGGCCTGGAGCTGCGCGTGCCGCTGGCGGCCTGGCCGGGCGATGCGACCAAGGCGCTGTTGCTGGTGCGTCCGGAGAAGCTGTGTGTTTCGAAGCGTCCGATCGAGGGGGCGGAAAATCTCTTCGAGGCGACGATCACGGAGGAGATTTTCCAAGGCGCCTTCGACCATCTTGTTTTGCGGACACCGGCGGGCGCGACGTTTTCGGCGGTGGTCCCCAACGAGAGCGCGATCATGGAGACGCTGCACGAGGGCGACCGGGTTTGGTGCGGACTGCATTTCGACGATCTGGTCGTCGTGCCGGCGACCTAGCGGGGCGGGGGCGGGAAAAGCGTTCGGGTGCTTGCGCGGCGTCGCATCCGACGCAGCCTCCGGATTTTCCCTCCTTCACGCCCATCCTGCTTCCCATGAATCCAATCCCCGCCGCCGACCTCGTTTCCGCCCTCAACTGGCGCTACGCCACCAAACAATTCGACCCCGTGCGCAAGATCCCCGCGGCGGATTGGAAGGCGCTCGAGGAATCGCTGCGGCTCGCGCCCTCCTCGTTCGGAATCCAGCCATGGAAATTCATCGTGGTGGAAACGCCCGAGCTGCGGGCGAAGCTGCGCGAGGCCTCCTGGGGGCAAACGCAGGTCACCGACGCGAGCCACCTCGTGGTGCTGGCGGTGAAACAGGCGGTGGACGCGGCGCATTTGGACCGCTTCATGGCCGACACGGCGAAGACGCGCGGCGTGGCCGTGGAGTCGCTCGCGGGTTATCGCAAGGTCGTCGACGGCTTCGTCGCGGCCAAGGGCAAGGCGGGCCAGCTCGAGTCTTGGTCGGCGAAGCAGGTGTATATCGCGGCCGGGCAGTTCATGGCCTCGGCGGCGCTGATCGGCGTCGATACCTGTCCGCTCGAGGGCATTGATCCGGCGAAGTATGACGAGGCGCTGGGCTTGGTCGGCTCGGGCTGGGCCACGCAGATGGCCATCGCCGCGGGCTATCGCGGCGCGGGCGACAAGTATGCCACCGCGCCCAAGGTGCGTTTCCCGGCGGCCGAGGTGATCGAGCATCGCTGAGCGAGGGCGAGCGCGGTTCTGCTCGCCTCGGGCGTCAAGGCAACGGGCGCAGGGACGCGCCCGTCCACCTCGCTGAAATCGGAAAGAGAAGCGGCCCACCGCGATTAGCGGGCACAAAAAAGCGGCGGAAGCACGAGGCTTCCGCCGCCGAAGGAGGCGAGGACGATGACAGACGATTTGTCAGCCGCCGTTGTTGTTCCGGTTTTGGCGGTTCGCGTTGCGCTGGGCTTGGGCGGCTTCGCGGGCCTCGCGCATTTTGGTTTGGATGAGCTGCTGGGCCTGCTGCTCGGCTTGGAGCTTCTTGAGCGCCTCGACCTGCGAGGGCATCAGAACGCCCTGCGCGCGGGCGATGGTGGCGTCGGTGATGAGCACACCGTTATTGCGGCCCCATGGTCCGCCACCCTGACCGCCGCCTTGGGTCTGGGCGGTTTCGGTAAGGATGGTGGTCAGCATCTGAGACTGGGTGTCGTTCAGCGGCGTGCTGGAGTAGGAGAGCTTCTGCGCGAGATCGTTGATCGTGGAGCGCTGCGCCGAGGTGTTGTTGTAGGTGTTGAGCGCGGTAAGGACGTTTTCGCCGAGGGTGTTCTTGATGGTGTTGTCGACCTCGGCCTGCATGTCGTTGGCGAGCTGGCGGAGCTCGTCGCGGTTGTC
>CBIHRE010000705.1:0-2656 GCA_966212385.1 uncultured Akkermansia sp.
CGGATGTCGCGGCAGGTGTCGCGGCGGGTGTCGCGGCGGGGGTCTCGACGGGGGCCGGAGTCGGCGTGGCGTCGGACGGGTTGTTATCTGACATGTCGGGTTTTGTTTTGGTGTTGAAGGCGCGCTCACCACAAGGGCGCGGGAGCAGCGCGGGTTGATCGTCGCGGGCGGAGCGCGAGGCGCTGTCACGCGGCGACAATCGGCTCCAAGGTCATGACATTCAGCGCGCGGCGCAACCTTTGTTTGTAGTGAATATTTACGACAGCGGCGCGGGGCGGAAACCGAGATCGCGGAAGGGAAGGACCGGCGGGGCGGGGCTTGCCAAGGGCCGGGCGCCTACCCAGCGTCCGCCGCAACCATGGACAAGCTCGAAGAAATCTTCCGCATGCAGGCCGCGCTTAACTCGCGCATCGGCGTCAACTTGCCGCCCCCGACCGACGAGGAGAAGGCCAAGTGGATACTCAACTACACCCGCGCCATGCAGCAGGAGACGGCGGAGTTGATCGACAGCGTGCCGTGGAAGTGGTGGGCGAAATACCAGAAGTTCGACGAGCAGAACGCCAAGGTGGAGGTCGTGGATCTGTTTCACTTCCTCGTCTCGCTCGCGCAAACCCTTGGTATGACGGCAGACGACGTTTATCAGGCCTACCTGAAGAAGAACCTCGTCAACCATCAGCGCCAAGACTCGGGCTACGCGAAGAAGGACGAGGCCGATTCCAAGCATATCTAAGGCTAGGGCAAGGGAGGGGCGAATGATACAGCCCGGCGAGAAGCTGAAGACCGACTTCGCCCTCGAGATCGTTCGCGAGGGCGCAAAGTCCCGCGTGGTGTTTCGCGACTTGCTGACACGGCCGACCATCGTGTCGGTCTACATGCGAAACAACACCGGGTCCTGCGACAAACAGAACGACTCCCTGGCCGCGCACGCCGCCGAGTTTGAAGCCCGCGGCTACAACCTTGTTGCCGTTTCGCGCGACACCTGCGGTTCGCATCTGAAATACGCGGCGAAAAAGAACATCGGCTATACGCTGGCGAGCGATCCAGAGGATCTCTTCGCGAAGGCCGCGGATGCCATCGTGGGAAAGTCGATGTATGGCCGGAAATTCGAGGGGCCCGCGCGCGCGGCGTTTGTCATCGGCACGGACGGCACCGTTCTGGCCGTCGTCGAGAAGGTCGACACCGCGGATCACGCCGCCCAGCTCCACGCGCTGCTGGACACGCTAAATCCGGGTTAAAATCAGGACGCTTTCGCGGTCGTGATCCCGACGGCCGCGTATACGTGAAGCTGCTTCGGGAGCGCGGCTTGCGGGATCGCCGGGAATCGCCTTCCTTCGACGGCCATGAGCAGCCCGTCCTCCGCTTCCGGCCAGCCTCCCTCGATTCAAGAACTCCGCGCGGCGCGCGGCGCGCGTCCGTCTTTCGCCCGCCGTTTTCGCCGTTGGCTGATAGCCGGCGGTGTAATTGTATTTCTGATACTATTCGGCTTCTTCGGCCTGCCGCCGATCGTGAAGGCCCAGGCGCTCAAGCAGCTCGCGGCCCGGACCGGCCGTCAGGTGGCGATCGAAAAGATCCGCATCAACCCGCTCGTCCTGTCCGCCACGATCGAGGGATTCGCGATCGCCGAGAAGGATGCGTCCGCGGGAGAGTTCACCGGCTGGCGCCGGCTTTACGTGAATTTCGACTCGTGGTCGCTGTTCTCCGGCGAGCTCGGCTTCCAGGAGATCGCGCTCGACGGGTTTCATGCGCGCGTCGCGAAAGGCAAGGGCGGCGCGATGAACTTCGACGATATCGTCGCGAAGCTGACCGCGCCGGATCCCTCCGCGCCTCCGCCCGAGCCTAAGGACCCGAACGCGAAACCGCCCGTGATCGAGATCGGCAAGCTCGCGGTCACCGACGCGCAGGTGTCGTTTTCCGACACCAGTCTTGACCGCCCTTTCTCCACCGTGGCGGGGCCGCTGACGTTCACGCTCGAGAAATTCCGCACCGCCGGAGATCCAAATTCGCCCTATCAATTTCAGGCCGTCACCGCCGCCGGCGAGCGCTTCGCGTGGAAGGGCACCGTCTCCGCCGACCCCGTCAAATCGCAGGGCGAGCTCGTGCTCTCCGGCATCGATATCGCGCGTCTTTCCCCCTATTATCACCAGCTCGTGGAAGGGGAGCTGCGCTCCGCTTTCGTCGATGTCTCGGGCAAATACAGCTTTGAACTGAAAGGCGCGGTGCCGGCGCTCTCCCTCGCCGACGGCGCCTTCACGCTGCGCGACCTTCGGTTTGGCGCGCCCGGCGTCGCCGACGACGCGTTCGCGCTCAAGCGCTTGGCGGTCACGGGGATCGCGGCCGATTCGGTCGCGCTCAAGGCGGCCATCGCGAAAGTCGCGATCGAGGGCGTGCGGGTGAAGGCCGTGCGCGATGCGCAAGGGATCGATCTGCTGCGTCTCGTCGCGCCCAAGCTGCCGGCGAAGCCCGCCACCCCTGCCGCCGCCGGCGCGTCCGCCGCGAACGCGAGCCCCGTCTCGTCCGCGGACCCGGCCAAGGCGCCCGTGGTCACCTTGGGCGAGCTCTCGGTTTCCGGCGTGCAGGTCGAGGTGGCGGATCTCACGACGCCGCGGCGCGCCGAGCACCGCATCGAGGATGTGAAGCTCACGCTGCGCGACCTCGA
>CBIHRE010000706.1:0-2655 GCA_966212385.1 uncultured Akkermansia sp.
GGGCGGGCGAGGCGCCGGTGAAGGAGAGTTCGCCGTCGAGGGTGTCGCCGGTGATCTCGAAGCCGAGGGAGAGGCCGGTGATGCCCGTGGCGGGCGCGGGGCTCCACGATGCCTGGGCGGCTGTGCCGTCGGAGGCGGTGAGGTTGCCTCGGACGGGGATGGAGGCGGGAAAGGAGGCGAGGTTGAGTGTGCCGGAGAAGGTGAGGGCGTTGTTGGGAACGAGGAGTTCCAACTTGCCTCGAGCGGTGCCGGAGTCGTCGACGAGGAGGGCTTCGTAGGCGCCGGAGAACCCTTGGACGGTGAGGAACGAGGCGGCGCCGGGGACGAAACTGTAATTGGAGTCCAAGCCGCCCTTGAAGGTGATGGGATACTGGCCTTCGGGGCTGGCGGGCAGGGCGGTGGTCTTGCCGACGGGGCGGGTGGCGGCGAGGTCGGTTTCTTGATCATCACCGAGAAAACCTTCGTAGGAAGGTATAAAAACAGGGTCTGGGAAGCCGATAAGGCGAACTGCATCTCTGGCTGTTACGGTGAGGGGCGCTTTGGCAATCACCAGAGTTTCCGTCGTTCGAGATGTGCCTAATGAAGCGATCACCATGTAGCTACCGGCCATTTTGGGTGCATCCATGGACCCGTTATAAGTGATGATAATGGCGTCTTCGAAACCTTCAGGCGCGCCAGTTACTGCGACCTCGCGCGGAGTGCCGTTGTATGTTTGATAGAGGTTATCGAGAATTAAGGCGGGGGTGGTGACAATGATTGTGCGTTCGACAGGTGTGGCCGCTAGGTGGTTTTCGTCGCCGGATTGGCTGGCGCGGATCTTAATGCTACCGGCGGCAGAGAGGCGTAGGGACGAGGTGCCTTCTACGAGAAACGCCGGACCGCCAATAAGCGTAAATTCGATGGGGAGGTTGGACGGAAAGGCTGTGGCGTTGAGGGGGAGTAGAACCGTGCTTAAAGCAATTGAGGAGGGGGGATTGAATGTGATGACTTGTGGTGCTTTATTGATTTTGAATGTAATGCTGGCGGGGGTGCTTATGCCGCTATTGTTGCGGGCTGTGACTATAATGTCGAACGATCCTGCTTTCTCCGGTGTTCCTGTGATAATCCCACTGTTGCTATTTATTGACAGACCTGCAGGCAGGCCAGTTGCTGAAAACTGAGTTGGCGTGCTGCTTGCCTTGATTTCGTATCTAAAAGACTGTTTGACTGTTCCGGTAATCGGGCCGAGGTTTTGCACCGTTGGTATTGCTGTAGTAGTGGAAAATAGAGTCTTAAAATAGGGCCAATTCCAACTTACGGGGTCCGTGCCATTTTTTACAGCTTTTCCATGTCCGACAATACCCGGGACTAATGTAGTGGGGGAGCTTGCCGCCGTAGCGGCGGGGAAAGTCAAAGGAACCTCGAATCGCGTTCTAATGGAATCAACGAGATTTTTGACTGCGTGGTATTGGGCTTCAGCGATGACGGTGGAGGCGTTTGCTTGGCGTTCCACTTCGATTCCAATCGAATGCTGATTCCATGTCCAACTCGCGCTGACTCCCGGGGTGCCTGCGTGGTGGGCGATATTGATTTCTCTTACCATTTGAATGATGCTGCCGTCTCGTCGGACGATATAATGAGCGCTTGTGTCTCCGGATGGGGCTTGAAACCAAGAAATCGCGTCTCCGTAATTTGTCTCTTCGGTTGTATGTATTACGATACTTGTGACGTCTCCTTGGGTGCGCGGGGGGCCGGAGCCTCCGGGAGTAGGCGCCAATCCTTGGCTAAAGTGGCCGGATCCGGCAGGTGTCCACGTTGCTCCCGCATAGTCTGTGGAAATCGAGAGCTGACCGAACTTGGGAAACGCCCCCGCAACCGGCGACGTGCTTCCATCGAATTTATACCAATCGCTATCGTAAGTTTCATCAGAGTGCCGGTTGAAATCTGAAATTCTAAATTGAGTGTTGTCTGAGCTTATTTCTTCGACAAAGGCGACGTGTCCAACGGAGCCATTGAACCAGACGACTAATTGCCCGGCTTTTCGTCTCGGAAGTGGTAGCGGGTCGCCAGAATTTGTCTGATACCAGTCAAGGTTCAGAAATGAGGGCCAATTTTGGGCATCTCTTCCTGTCTTGCCGGTAAATGCATCCATTAGGAGGGTCTTTGCTGGATTATCCAGCATGCCTAGGTTCACTAACTCTAAAACGCGTCCATAGGCATACCAAGTGCATTGGCCGTTATTGGTAGGCGAAAATACATTCAGCGGTGCGTTTGCATAGGGTGAGGTTGAACTCTTTGTAACTATGGTTGTAGCTGGGAATATAGTCTGGTTACTTGGCGCGGCTGCTTTGACTTGGAACTCGACGGTGTTGGAGGAGGAGGGGGAGGTGACTTGGGCGGACCAGGTGGCGTTGTTGTTGGTGAAGTTGGCGGTGACCTTGAGCTGGGAGCTGCTGACGAAGGTGACGGACTTGGGGTAGGTGCCGCCGTTGGTGAGATCCTTGAGGGTGACGGTGCAGCCGGAGACGAAGTTGCTGCCGTTGATGGTGATGGTGTCGGCGGTGGAACCGTAGGTGAGCGGGTTCGGGGCGATGCTGCTGATGACGGGAGCGGAAACGGCGGCTTTGACTTGGAACTCGACGGTGTTGGAGGAGGAGGGGGAGGTGACTTGGGCGG
>CBIHRE010000707.1:0-2651 GCA_966212385.1 uncultured Akkermansia sp.
TGGCGCACGAACTCGTCTTTGAAGCGCAGGCCTTCCTTGGAGAGGATCTTGTCGCCCTTGATCACGACGGCGCAGTCGAGCGAACCGCCCTTGATCTTGCCCATCTTGATCAGCGCCTCGATGTCCTCGTAGACGGTGAAGGTGCGGGCGGCGGCGATCTGCGTCATGTAGACGTCGGGATCGACGTTGAGCGAAAGAAACTGCGCGTGGATGCCGCGGTCGTCGGCCGAGGTGCAGGAGATTTTGAATCCGTCGTGCGGCAGCGCGATGATCGACGAGTTGCCCTTCTGGATGGAGACCGGCTCCTCGAGGACGAAGTATTCGCGCTCCTTGTCCTGCTCGACCGGGTCGCCCTGCATGATGAGGTCGACGTAGGGCTTGGCGGAGCCGTCGAGGATGGGCGGTTCGGAGGCGTTCATCTCGATGACGCAGTTGTCGATGCCGCAGCCGTGGAGAGCGCTGAGCACGTGCTCGACGGTGTGGACTTTGGCGTGGCCCTCCTGGATCGTCGTCTGGCGCACGAGGTCGCCGACGAGCTCGGCGCGAGGTTTGATCTCGGGGGCGCCATTGAGATCGATGCGGCGGAACACATAGCCGGCGTCAGTTGCGGCGGGCTTGAGCGTGAGCGTGACCGTTTCGCCGGTATGGAGGGCCTGGCCGGAAATAGAGACCTCGCGGGCGAGCGTGCGTTGTTTCATGTCTGTTACGTAAGGGGTCAGGGTGCCGAGGCGGGCGCGCGCGAGGCAAGCCCCTTGTCCGCCGGGCCGCGGCGGCCGCCGTCCCCAAGATCCGGCCACCCCGCGTGGACTGATTCGGTCTTCGGACACTCCGCCCTCGCGGCATCTTTTGTCGGAATCCTAAGGTGGCCCCGATTTCGGCCTGTTAAAAAAGTGCTTAGGGACTAGACGCTTAAGCGTAAATTCCCTCGCAAGTGGCGGCGTCGGCACGATTTTCGGCGACCTAGATTATAGGTGATTTTCGGGAGTGGGTGTGGCAATTCCCCGCGGCAGGTTCACCCCCACCCCGGTTAGCACCCCAAACCGTTTCCTAGCGATCATGCGCCTTGCCGAATTGATCCGTATTCCCCTCGCGTGCCCGTTTCTGGCCGCGCTCCCCCTCGTCGCCGGCGAACTCAAAGTCGACATCAACCGCGACGGCAAAAACACGGCCGCCCAAACCGCGGCGTCCTACACCCAATGGGCGACCTCCGACGCCGCGGGGACGCTCAGCAAGGGCACCGCCGCGATCATCCGCAGCTTCGAAGTGCCCTCGACCAAGGAGACTGTGACCATCTCGGTCGCGATGACCCCGACGGCGCAGCTGGCCGGAGCAACCGGGCTCACCTATACCTACCACGCCGCGAGCAGCTTGGCGGAGGACGGAAAACTGGCGGGCGACGGACTCGCCGTGGAGCCTTCCATCGCCAATCCCGGAGGTCAGATCGAAATGACCATCACCGGTCTGGCCGCGGGAAAACACTCCCTGCTCACCTACCACAACGCCGGCGATTCCGCGCTCCAGCTCGGCACCTTGGCCCCGATCAAGATCTCCGTGAACGGCGCGCACGCGGCCACCGTCATGCCCTCGATCCGAGCGAACGATCGCGCCACGCCCGCGGCCTACGTCACGTTTGCCACCCGCTCTCCGCAAGACGTCACGACCGTCCTGTTCGCGGCCGACACCTCCGTCGAAGCCACAACCAAGAACGTGTTCTTGAACGGCTTTGAGATCGACACCTCCAACGAGGCCCGGATGGCGAAAAACCCTTCGCCCTCGGATCTCGACCGCGAGGTCGACGCCCGCTCGGGCAATGTCACCCTGTCCTGGAGCACCGCGCAGGCCGGCGCGTCGGATTCCCACGATCTGTATTTCGGAACGAGTCTTGAAGCGATCCAGGGCGCGACCCGCTCCTCCCCCGCTTTTCTCGGGAACCAAACCGAGAACTCGCGCCAAGTTCCGATCACCGACCGCAACGCGACTTATTACTGGCGCGTGGACGAACGCGACGAGCTGGGCAACGTCAACACCGGCGCCGTCTGGTCGTTTACCCCCGCCCCCGCCCAGGACGGCAACGTCAAGAGCCAGCCCGTTTTCGTCTCCTTCGGCGGCAAGGACATGCGGCAAACGGTCACCATCCCCTCCCCTGGCTTCGGATGGAATTACAGCGCGGTCGCCCCCGTCCCGGGCGACTGCTGGAACCGGATTCCGCGCGTCGCCGGCGTGGACGTGACCGGTCCCGCCTTGGCGCCCGCCGGCGCCTCCGGGGCGAGGAAAACCGGTATCTATCCTTTGGATACCTTGAACAAGGTCGCGCTCGTCGACCCCGCGGGCAAGCCGAGCTCCGTCCGGCTGAGCGTCCAGGTCGAGGTGAACACCCTCGCGACCGACAAGGCCCGCTCCGAGCCCACCGTCCACAACAAGAGCAAGGGCGCCCTGCCCGCGGGCCTGATGGACACCGCGTGGCGGGTCTTCCTGCCGCAAAACAACCTGCGCTTCACGATCACCGGCCTAGTTCCCGGCCTGACCTACGATTTCTACGGCTACGCGGCGGCACTCGATCCCGCCAACAATCCCGACGGGGCGAACGACGGCGCGCTCTTCACGCTCGCGGTCCCCAACCGCGTCGCCGGGTCCAAGGGCACCGGCGAAAC
>CBIHRE010000708.1:0-2650 GCA_966212385.1 uncultured Akkermansia sp.
CTCTCGTTGGTCAGCGACGCAGGGTTGATGTAGGAGGTGACGCGATCATCCGCGCCGTTTCCGCCCGCGTAGTTGAACTCGATTTTTCCCACGATGAGGAAGGTCTGGTTGAGCGTGAAGGCCTGCTCGGTGGCGGCGGTGTAGACCCCCACCTGGCTCGTCGTGAAGGTGCCGCCCGTCTGCGCGGCTCCGTTTTGGACCAGGGCCGCGAATTTGCCTTGGTTCGCTTTGGTGGCGGCGTCGGGATCGGCGCTGCCGTCGGCGAGCTTGAGCGAGGTGTTGTTCGCGATCTGGCCGAAGGCGATCCGCTCGTTCGGATTGGCTGCGGAACCGGCGTCGCCGAAGAGCGAGAAGTTTACGGTGCGCACGTTGTCCACCGTCTTCTTCACCTTGAAGCTGAAATAGAAGGTGCCGCTGTCGACGTTCTGGCCGAAGTTGCGTCCGGCTTGTCCCGTGCCCCCCACGATCAAGGCGGCGCCACCGGCGGTGATCTGCTGGTTCGCCGCGGTGGCGTTGAGGGCGAAGACCGGGCCGCTGCCCGTGTAGGCGGTGCCGCCCGGGGTGAGCGTGACGCCCCATGTGGTGGTGTTGGCGGAATTGTCGCCGGTGGCGTTCCAGCCGGTGCCGCCGGCGAGGGTGTTGACCATGTTGCCGGCGGCGTAGTCGAAGCCTTCGTAGGCGGAGCCGACGTAGCTGGCGGCGGATGCGGGCAAGGTGGAGGCAAGCGCGAGAAGCGCGGTCGTCGCAAGGGCGCTCGGCAGGCGGGGGTGGGGCATGGGGATGGGCGGGCTGGAAAACCGCGGGGATGCGAGCAAGGCCGGACGCAGGGCACGCGAGGAGCACGCGCCGGACGCGTTCGCATTCAGGGGTGGGGGAAAGCCCCGGTATCAGGCCGCTTTTTTTACGTCCCAGAAACGCTTATGGTGAGTGGACAGTCTGAATTTGGGCGGGCGCGGGCGGTGCCGGCCACGCATCGACCGCGGCGCGAATCTCGGCGGCGGAGAGATTGTGATCGAAGAAGAGCAGGTCGTCGAAGCGACCGTCGAAGGGATTTCGTTCGCGGGTGTTTTGCGGGAAACTCCCGCCGATCTTGATGCCGGCCGGAGTCGTCGGGGAGGCGCGCGGCGGCGAGTCGGCGGCGGCTGCGCCGGCGAGGTTCCACGGATCGCCCGGTGGGCGTGGAGGAAGCGTCTTCACCGGGATGCCGTTGCGGTAAAGCGCGATGACGCCGGTGGCGTAGTCGAAGGTGGCGGCGAGGTGGACCCAGGTGTCGGGCGGCAAAAGCCGGTCGGGATCTTCGCTGGCGGCGAGGAAGAGACCGGCGCCGTCGTCGAGGCGTCGGCCGAGGGCGACGAGGCGAAGGCGGCCGTCGACGGGGAAAAGCTCGATCAAGGCGCGGACTTGGTGGCCGTCCGAGGCGCCGTGGAGCAGGCCGAAGAGGCCGATGGCGTTGTATCGGTCCTCGGGCGCGGGCGTGGTGGTGTCGGGCGCGGGGCGCAGCGTGGGCGCGGTGGATTTTACCCAGCCCATGAGCGTGATGCCGGAGGCGGAGCGGAAGCGTGCGAGCGTGGCGACGCCCGCGGGCGACGGGGCGAAGCAGCCGGCCTTCCAGTCGTCGTTGCCGGCGTGGTCGGACGAAAGCTGGCGGGTTTGAAGCGAGAGCCGGCCGCCGGGGCGAGCGCCGTCGGCGACACGCATGGAGGAGCCGCCATTGATCAGGCGGATTGCCGTGCCGGAGGGCCCTTCGTCGAGCTCGAGCGCGGGATCGTCCGGGGACGGATGCTCGAAATCGTAGGCGCAGACGAGGTGGGCGCGGAGCGGCTCCGGGAGCGGAATGTCGGCGCGGGCGGACGTTCCGGAAAGCGACGCGAGGGCGGAGAGAAGACTGGGGAGCGATCGCGGGCTCATTGGCGCGGGGCGACGCGCAGGCGGAGGAAGACGCGCTCGTTTTCGCCGCGCGCGACGGTGGCGCTGCGCTGGACGCCGGGGTTTTCGCCCGAGGCGGGGGCGTCGGCGACGCCATCGGCGGTCCAGGTGACGAGGTCGGCGCTCTTTTCTGCGACGTAGCGCAGCTCGGGACGCGGAGCCGGGTAGTCGAGCACGAGGGAGCCGGGGGCGGCCCGGGCGGCGAGGGCGGGCGCGGAGGAGGAGCGGGGATCGGAGCCGAGGGCGTATTCGAGAAAATTGGACGCGCCGTCGCCGTCGGGATCGGCGGTGTCGGCCGAGACGGCGGGGTTGGTCTGTTCCGCGGAAGTGAAGTTGCCGGCGAGCCACGTGGCGCGCGCGGGGACGGAGGTGAGGCCGCGGATCATGCCGTCGCTCTTGCTGAGAACGTAGAGCTCGCCTTCCGAGTCGGCGACGAGGCGGATGTCGGCGCGGCCGTTGCCGGAGATGGTGGATCCGCCGGGGAGGTTCGCGTCGGTGCCGCCGCGGGCGCGGTAGGCGGCCTGCACGATCTCGAAGAAGCGCGCGTAGGTCTGGGGGCCGTCCGTGGTGGCGGGATCGTCCCACTCGATCTGAAGCGCGGTGAACGCGGCCTGCGAGGCGGGGCCGTTGGCGGCGTGGGCGGCGAGCATGGCGGCGAAGTCGGCGTGGAAGACCTTTCCGGTGGTGATGTCGCCGAAGACAAAGCGGTTTTGGAGTTCGGGCG
>CBIHRE010000709.1:0-2639 GCA_966212385.1 uncultured Akkermansia sp.
GAAGCGGGCGGACTCGGTCAGGTAGAACGTGTCCTGGGCGTCGCGCGCGGGGTGGTCGGCGGGCGTGTTGAGCGCGTCGAAGCAGTAATACTCGGTCTCGACCTCGGGACCCTCGACGACGGAGAAGCCGACCTTGCGAAGGATGCGCGTCATCTCCTCGCGGACGAGGGTGAGCGGGTGATGCGTGCCGAGACCGCGGTCGGGCGAGGGCAGCGTGGGATCGACGGCGGGGCCGAGCTGGGCGGCGAGCTCGGCGGCCTCGATGCGGGAAAGGGCGGCGTCGAGGTGGGTCTGGAGGGCGGTCTTGGCCTCGTTGACGAGCTTGCCGACGACAGGCTTCTGCTCCTTGGGCACGGAGCCCATCTGCTTCATGAGCGCGGTGAGTTCGCCGTTGGGGCCGACGTAGCGGGCCTTGGCGGCCTCGAATTCGGGACGCGCGGCGAGCGCCGGGAGCTCGGCGGAGGCTTTGGCGAGAAGGGCGGCGAGTTGGTCTTGCATGAACGAGCAGGGAGATGGGAGCGGGAGCAGGGGGCCGAAAAACTGACCGGAATTTATTGGCCGCAAGAAGGCGCAAAGATCGGAGCGCGAATGAGCCGTTGCAGGCGCCTATAGGCGCGCGGGAGGGCTTCGACGGCAGGAAGGATTCTTTGCGTTCTTTGCGGCTAAACGGATTGGAAAAGAAAAGAGGACGGCGCCTCGTGAGCGAGGCCCGTCCTCCGGGACTGAAAGGGAGGCGAGCCGTCCAGGGCTCGCGTTTGATTTGGGCGCTTAGGCGGCCTTGGCGGCGGCCTTGGCCTTCAACGCGTCCTTGGCTTTATTGACCAAGGAGGTAAAGGCGGCTTCATCGCGGATGGCGATGTCGGACAGGACCTTGCGGTCGAGACCGATCTTGGCGGCGGCCAGACCTTCGATGAGGCGGCTGTAGCTGATGCCGTTGGCGCGAGCGGCGGCGTTCAGACGAACGATCCACAGGGCGCGGAAGTTGGACTTCTTCTTGCGGCGGTCACGGAAGGCGTAGAGCCAGGCGTGGTGAACGGCTTCTTTCGCGTAGCGGAAGAGCTTGGACTTGTTGCCAAAGTAGCCCTTGGCGTAGTTGAGGACCTTCTTCCGGCGACGGCGGGAAGCGGCGGCATTGGTTGCACGAGGCATGTTGGTATTTCCTTTAGGTTAGAACCGGCGGGTCGTCTCGTTAGGATTCACCCGGCAGGTTGGTTTTTGTTTAATGCGCGGATCTGTGGCTGATTACAGACCGTGCGGGAGGCAGCGCAGGAGCGGCGCGGCATGGCCTTCGGCCACGAGCTTGTCCTTGGTAGCACGGCGCTTGGCCTTGGTGCTCTTGGAGGCAAGCAGGTGACGGAAGCCGGGCGTGCGACGCTTGAGCTTACCTTTGGCGGTGAGCTTGAAGCGCTTGGCGACGGACTTCTTGGTCTTTTGCATGGTGGGAAGGTAAGAAAGCAGAGACCGACGCTCGCCTTGGCAAGGGAAATTCTGGTCACCTCGTGCTCAGATTTACCCCCTAGCTGCAAACGCCCGGCAGGTGCATGTTCACATAATGCGATTTTACTCCCCCACCCTCACCCTTGGTTTGCTCTCGTTCCTGGCTCTCGCCGGACCGGAGGCACAGGCCGGCGAAATCGTCCTGACCGATCCGGCCTATGGCAAAATCAACGCCAGTGCGGTCGGCCAGCCTCGCCTCTATGCCGTGGTATCGGACCCTGCGGCAGGCAATGCGCTGGTCACTTGGGACAATCCTTATGGAGACGCGAACGAAACGGTCCTTATCGCCGCCTACATCGACACGGGCGCATCCGGTGTCGCCCTGAGCCGGGTCCACGCGACCGGCGACTACGATCTCCCGAACTTGGGGTTAACGGCCTCCGATTACATGGGCGTCTTCACGGAGATAGGCATCGGCGGCTCCGAAGTCGGCGATGTCACGAGGCCCTTTGGCATTCGTGTGCGCAGCGGCCCCGCCCCCGAATCCGGCGAGATGATCGAGTCCGATTTCACGCCCTTCGGGGACTTCAAAATCTGGGTGCGCCAAGAGATCGGAGACTCGGAGTATTTCGATCCCATCAATCTGATCGGCATGCCCGTGATTCGCCAACGGAGACTTTATTTGGATCCGCGTCCCACCGAACATTGGGAGGACCTGGCCGAAATGGAGACGCACTTCCTCGCTCCGGGCGCGTCCGAGGTGGTCACGCAGGCGACGATCCCGCTGACCTTGCATGATTTCATCGGCGACACACCGGCCGCCGGAGAGGTGCTTCCCTCCCATTCGGCGAATCCCCTCGTGCCCAACATCACCCTTCGAGAGGGCACGCGAAGCGCTAACGTCACCTGGCTGCTCGACACCGGCGCGGGCTCCAGCTTCACGAACTTCGCCACCGCGAAAAGCCTGGGCCTGATCCCGTCGACCTACGCCACCTTGGCCGAGTTCATGGCCGACTACGACGGCCCGACCCAGACAATCGGCGGCATCGGGGCGACGCAGGTGGTGCCCGTCCTGAATCTGGACAGCATCAGCGTCCCCTCCCGCGAGGGCGCGACGATCGTCTGGAAAAACGTCGACATCCTCGTAACCGACGTCGCCTCGCTCGACGGCATCTTCGGCATGAATCTGCTCGTTCCCGCCA
>CBIHRE010000710.1:0-2633 GCA_966212385.1 uncultured Akkermansia sp.
GTCGCCGACGAGCTGCACCTTGTCGCCGATGGCGTCGGTGAGCTTCTTCCAGGTGGTCCAGTCGTTCTCGGCGCAGCCGTCCTCGATGGAGTCGATAGGATACTTGGCGCAGAGCTCCTTGTAGTAGGCCACGAACTCGTCGCCGGTGAATTGCTGGCCGGAGGACTTCTTGAAGACGTATTTGCCGGTCTTCTTGTCGTAGAACTCGGAGGAGGCGACGTCGAGGGCGAGGGTGATGTCCTTGCCGAGCTTGTAGCCGGCGCCCTTCACGGCCTCGGCGATGGCGTCGAGGGCGTCGGTGGTGGAGGCGAGCTTGGGGGCGAAACCGCCCTCGTCGCCGACGGCGGTGGCGAGGCCCTTGGACTTGAGAACCTTCTTGAGGGAGTGGAACACCTCGCAACCGGCGCGGAGGGCCTCGGAGAAGGTGTCGAAGTTGATCGGACGGATCATGAACTCCTGGAAGTCGATGGGGGCGTCCGAGTGGGCGCCGCCGTTCATGATGTTCATCATCGGAACGGGGAGGACCTTCGCGTTCGGGCCGCCGATGTATTTGTAGAGGGGCTGGCCGAGGCTGTTGGCGGCGGCGTGGGCGGTGGCGAGGGAGACGCCGAGGATGGCGTTGGCGCCGAGCTTCGACTTGGTCTTGGTGCCGTCGAGCTTGAGCATGAGCTGGTCGATGCCGACTTGGTCGCAGGCGTCGGAGCCGACGAGGACGGGGGCGATGACGGACTTGACGTTGGAGACGGCGCCGAGGACGCCCTTGCCGAGGAAGCGGGTCTTGCCGTTGACGCCCTTGGGGAGGGACTTGGCGGAGACGTCGGCGTCGCGGAGCTCGTGGGCCTCGTGCTCGCCGGTGGAGGCGCCGGAGGGGACGGCGGCGCGGCCGAGGGTGCCGTCGGCGAGGCGGACGTCGACCTCGACGGTGGGATTGCCGCGGGAGTCGATGATCTCGCGCGCGGTGATGCTGGTGATGGTGGTGTTGCTCATGTGGTGAGGAAACGGTTGGCGGTGAGGCGTCCGCGGGGACGCGAAAGGCGCGAGCGAAACCGCCGGGCGTGGTCGTGGGAAGCACAAAGCGGGCGGCGCGGGGCTTTGGGCAGAATTTGCGGGACACCGGCACTCCGGTTCAAACGAGCGATGCCGGCGGCGACCGGCAGGGCCTCGTTCTGCGCGGGCCGCGGAAGAGCCGAGCCACGCGGATCCCGGGGGCAGGGGGAGCGGGAAAGCCGGGCCGAGGGGCGACGACTGCGGCGACTATTTCTTGTTGATCCCCAAGGCCGAGCCTATCCGGTCGAGCAGTCCGGGTTCGCGAGGTAGGAGGTGCTCGGGGATTTGGGCGAGATGGCCTTTGTGACGGGCGATTTCCAAGGGGCTGAGGCCGTCGTAATTGCGCGTGGCGAGGAGTTCGGGGCTGAGGAGCGCGGGCGGGATCTGGTCGAGATGACCCTCGGCGGCGGCGGCGTGGAGCGGGGTGTCGCCGTGGTCGTTGCGCGCGCGGAGAAGATCGCTGGTCAGGGAACTGCGGGGGATGGCGGCGAGCTGGCCGGTCTCGGCGGCGGCGTGAATGACGGTGTAGCCTCCCTTGCTGGCGGCGGTGAGCGTGTCGTGGACGAGGTGTGCGGCGGGGATGTGGTCGAGGTGCCCGGCGAGAGCGGCGGCGTGGAGAACGGTGTCCCCGGCGCTGGTGCGCGCGAGAAGCGCCTCCCGGGTGAGGAGGGCGAGCGGAATCTGCGGAAGGTGGCCGTTCAGGGCCGCGGTGTGGAGGGGCGTCTCGCCGGTGTGATTGGCGAGAGCGAAGGCGGCGGCGTTGTAAAAGACCGGGGGAAGCTCGTCGAGATGGCCGGCCTCCGCGGCCTCGTGGATCAGGGTATTTCCCAAATGGGTGCGGATCGTCAGCAGCTCCGGCGTCAGGATGGAGTGGGACAGCAGGCCGAGGCGACCGTGGGCGGCGGCGATGTGATAGACGGAGAAGCCGGCGTTGCTGGTTTGCGCGAGGAGATCGTGCATCAGCAGACGGGGCGGGAGCGTCGAGGGCGGAGTCGGCGCCTCGAAGGCATGGTGGAGCGGGGTGTAGCCGGCCTGGTTTTTGATCGAAAACGGTTCGGGCTCGAGGAGGTCCGGTGAAAGGAGGCCGAGTCGGCCGTGTCGGCAGGCGAGGTGGAGGGCCGTGTTGCCGGAGGCGTTTGGAGCCAGCCAGAGGCTCCGGTCCGTGAGTTCGGGGGACGGGGCGAGGTCCTGGCCGGAGCGAATCGCGGCTTGAAGGGTGGCGGCATCCATCAGGGTTGTTGCGCAGGTTGGCGGGGGCGGGAGAGGGGCGGCAAGGCTGCGGCGATAAGGCGAATTACCCAACGGGAAACGATTTGCGTGTCGGCGGGCTTATGGCGAGCCTGTCCTCATGACGCAGGTCAACGCCGCAGCCACCGATAGCAGCAAGAAGGACGCCGTGCTCGTAGTCGACGACGAGGCGCCTTTGCTTGAAATGTATAAGGCCGCGCTGTCGCCGCACTTTGATGTCACGGCCGTCTCCTCGACGAAGGAAGCGGAGTTCGCGTTGCATAAAAAATCCTTTCGCGTGGTGGTGGCCGACCATCTGATGCCGGGCGGCAACGGGCTGAGTCTGCTCGTGCGCGTCC
>CBIHRE010000711.1:0-2622 GCA_966212385.1 uncultured Akkermansia sp.
AGCTGATCCACGACCTCAAGAACGCCAACCGTCGCGCCCGCGTTTCGGTGAAGCTCGTCGCCGAAGTCGGCGTCGGCACCATCGCCGCCGGCGTCGCCAAGGCCCACGCCGACGTCGTCCTCATCTCCGGCCACGATGGCGGCACCGGCGCTTCGCCGCAAAACTCCATCTGGCACGCCGGCCTGCCCTGGGAGCTCGGTCTCGCCGAGACCCACCAGACGCTCGTGTTGAACAACCTCCGCTCGCGCATCGCGGTCGAGACCGACGGCCAGCTCAAGACCGGCCGCGACGTCGTCATGGCCGCGCTCCTCGGCGCCGAGGAGTTCGGCTTCGCCACCGCCCCGCTCGTCGCCACCGGCTGCATCATGATGCGTGTTTGCCATCTGAATACATGCCCGGCCGGCGTCGCCACGCAGGACCCGCGCCTCCGCGAGAAGTTCTCCGGCCGCCCTGAGGACGTCGTGAATTTCATGACCTTCATCGCGCAGGAGGTCCGCGAGCTCATGGCCCAGCTCGGCTTCCGCACCGTCGCCGAGATGGTCGGACGCACCGACCGCCTCGAGCCTCGCAAGGCCATCACCCACTGGAAGGCCAAGGGCATGGACTTCTCCAGCCTGCTCTACTCGCCCGACACCGGCCCCGAGGTCGGCCGCTATTGCCAGATCCCGCAGGACCACGGCCTCGACAAATCGCTCGACCTCACCGTGCTCCTCGAGCGCTGCTCGCCCGCCATCGAGCGCGGCGAAAAGGTCATCGCCGATCTTCCGGTGAAGAACATCCACCGCGTCGTCGGCACCATCACCGGCAGCGAGGTCACGCGCAAATACGGCGCGGCCGGCCTGCCCGAGGACACGATCGACATCCGCTTCAGCGGCTCCGCCGGCCAGTCCTTCGGCGCCTTCATGCCGAAGGGCATGACCTTCCGCCTCACCGGCGACGCCAACGACTACGTCGGCAAGGGCCTCAGCGGCGGCAAGATCATCGTCCGCGCCCCCGCCGACGCCGGCTTCAAACCCTCCGAGAACATCATCGTCGGCAACGTCGCCCTCTACGGCGCGACCTCCGGCGAGCTCTACGTCGGCGGCCGCGGCGGCGAACGCTTCGGTGTTCGCAACTCCGGCGTGACCGCGGTGGTCGAAGGCGTGGGTGACCACGGCCTCGAATACATGACCGGCGGCAAGGTCGTCGTCCTCGGCCCCACCGGACGCAACTTCGCGGCCGGCATGTCCGGCGGCGTGGCCTACGTCCTCGATGACGCCGACGCGCTCAAGGGCAACGTGAACCTCTCCATGGTCGCGCTCGAAAAGATCGAGACGCCCGCCGAGTCCGCCGAGCTCCGCGCGCTCATCCAGCGCCAGGCCGACTACACCGGCAGCGAACGCGCCAAGCAGGTCCTGAGCAACTGGGACGCGCTCGCATCCAAGTTCGTCAAGGTGATGCCCAAGGACTACAAACGCATGCTCGCCTGCATCGAGAAAGCGCAGTCCCAAGGCCTCACCGGCGACGAAGCCGTCATGGCCGCCTTCGAGGAAAACGCCCGCGACACCAGCCGTGTCGGCGGCAACTAAGCCCAACTTCAATCATCAACGCAGAGGCGCAGAGACGCAGAGCATCGATCAAGAACTCCTTCTCTTCTCCGCGCCTCCGCGTCTCTGCGTTAAATTAAAAACCTCCGACCACCTTCCTCCCATGGGTAAACCCACCGGCTTTCTCGAATACCTCCGCGAAGTTCCCGCCGACCGGCCGCCGCTCGAACGCGTGCGCGACTGGAACGAGTTTCACCTCCACATGGAGGAGAAACCGCTCCGCAACCAAGGCGCCCGCTGCATGGATTGCGGCGTCCCCTTCTGTCACACCGGCAAGCTCATCTCCGGCATGGCCTCCGGTTGCCCGGTCAACAACCTCATCCCGGAGTTCAACGACCTCGTCTTCCGCGGCCTCTGGCACGAAGCCCTCGAGCGCCTCCACAAGACGAACAACTTCCCCGAGTTCACCGGCCGCGTCTGCCCCGCCCCCTGCGAAGGCTCCTGCGTGCTCGGCATCAACGAGCCGCCCGTCACGATCAAGAATATCGAGTATTCGATCATCGAGAAGGGCTGGGACGAGGGCTGGGTCGTTCCCATCACCCCCGCCACCCGCACCGGCAAAAAAGTCGCCGTCGTCGGCTCCGGCCCCGCCGGCCTCTCCGCCGCCGCGCAGCTCAACGCCGCCGGCCATAGCGTCACCGTCTTCGAGCGCGCCGACCGCCCGGGCGGCCTCCTCATGTATGGCATCCCCAACATGAAGTTGGACAAGAAGGCCGTCGTCCTCCGCCGCGTGCAGCTCCTTGAGCAGGAAGGCGTGAAGTTCGTGTGCAACGCGAACATCGGCGTGACCCACCCGGCCGACCAGCTCCGCAAGGATTTTGATGCGATCGTCATGTGCACCGGCGCCACGCTCGGCCGCGATCTCAACGCCCCCGGCCGCGAGGCCGCCGGCATCCACCTCGCGATGGAGTTCCTTACCGCCAGCACCAAGGCCGTGCTCGATCAGGGCGACGGCTGCGCGAGCCCGATAAACGCCAAGGACAAGGACGTCATCGTCATCGGCGGCGGCGACACCGGCACCGACTGCGTCGGCACT
>CBIHRE010000712.1:0-2616 GCA_966212385.1 uncultured Akkermansia sp.
GGCGAGGGCTTCGGGGAGGGTCTTGTAGGCGGTGGCCCAGGAGAGGCCGTCGCCGGAGGCGGTGACGGCGCCGTCGACGTAGAGGGTGAGGCCGGAGGGGAGGGTGCCGTTGCTCTCGATGGCGCCGATGTCGCGCGGGGGGACCTGGAGGTTGCCGCGGTAGAGGCCGTCGAGGTCACGGTTGGTGTCGCGGAAGCTGAGGTTCTCGTTGCCGGCGTTGATGACCGGGGAGGCGGGGTGGGGGTAGACGTCGAGGAGGAGGACGGGGTCGCGGGAGATGTTGCCGCGGCCGGCGATGGAGGCGATGCCGTCGCCGACGTTGGGATTGCGGGCGGTGAGGAGCAGGCCGTGGGTGTCGCGGTTGGAGGCGAAGCTGGCCGAGGCGGGGTAGAAGAGCTCGATGCCGAAGGAGAGGCGGTCGAGGCTTTCGATGTTGCAGTGGTTGAGCTCGGCCACGCCGGTGAAGAGGCCGTGGGAATCGCCGGCCTCGTCGTAGGTTTTGCGGCCGATGGAATCGAGGTCCTCCTTGCGGACGGCGAAGACGTCGGCGCCGCCGAGACGGTTGTGGTTTTCGGGGTCGTCGAGGTCGCCGTTGGTGTTGCCCCAGAGGATGGAGTTGCCGAGGAAGAGGTCGGAGCCGGTGTCGACGCCGACGGCGTAGCCTTTGATCGCGGAGCTATGGTTTTCGACGATGGTGTTGTTGGTAAGCCGGTTTACCGAGCGGAAGGCGGTGATGAGGGCGGAGTGGCCGAGGCGGGTCTTGTTGCGGACGAGGGCGGAGTTCTCGATGTCGGCGTTGTTGTAGCCGAAGAAGGCGACGGCGGCGCCGCCGAAGACGGATTCATTCTCGATGAAGCGGCAGCGGGTGACGACGACGTTGGCGTGGAGGACGGCGAGGGCGCCGCCCATGCCGGCGGAGTAGTTTTTCTCGAAGCGGTTGCCGTCGAGGCCGGAGACGGCGGCGCGGTTTTGGTTGTCGGCGTAGTCGCGGTTGCGGAGCTCGGTGGCGCGCTGCTGGAAGCTGGGGCCGGGGTTCGCGAAGTTGTAGAGCAGATTGTAGAGGGTCTGGGCCAGGCCCATGGGGGTGGCGTAGGCGGCGAAGTTGGTGCTGAAGAGCGTCCAGTTTTGGAGGTGGACGTTTTTGGGATCGAGGCCGGCGAGCTGGGCGATGGAGAAGCCGAGGTCGACGACGTTCACGACGAGCGAGACGCCGCCGTAGAAGCCGGTGAGGGGGGCGGTCTGCTTGGCGAGGGTCTGGAGGGCGACGCTGCCGTATTTCTGGATGAGGATGGGCGTGGCGTAGGCGGAGAGGAGGGCCTGGGCGACGACGGCGCCGGCCTTCACCGTCTTCATGTAGTCGTAGGGGATGCGCGTGTTTTTCTCCGCGTCCGGGGTGAGGTCCGCGTCGGCGTAGGTGAGGCCGGAGAGGGCGTTGAGGAGGTTGTTGACGTAGGATTTGAGGTAGGCGTTGCCCGCGGCGGCCTCGATGAAGACGGCGCCGCCGAGGAAGCTGGCGGCGTTGTTGTAGAAGTTGTTGCCCGAGAAATTCGGGATGGAGGCGTCGAGGATGGAGACGGCGCCGCCGGCGCGGCCGGCTAAGTTGCTGGCGAAGCGGTTGTCGAGGAGGGCGATGTAGCCGCCGCGGACGGAGACGCCGCCGCCGAGGCCCATGGCGAAATTGCCGACGAACCAGCAGTCGGAGACGGAGACGGCGGCGTTTTTGACGTAGAGACCGCCGCCGCTGGAGAATGCCATGATCTCCTGGAGAAAGCCGGGGTTGGAATCGACCGAGGGGTAGAGGAGGCTCTCGATTTGCGAGGAGTTGAGGGTGGCGTTGTCGCCGCGGGCGCCGGCGACGGCGATGCGGTCGAGGGTGACGCTCTGCACCGACTCGGCGTAGAGGATGGTGTGGATGTTGTCGGCGGCGCCGGCGGACTGCGGGTCGTAGGCGAGGTTGGCGAGGTCGTTGACGGCGGTGGTGGCGGTGACGCGGTCGGACTGGGGGACGCCGATGTCGCCGCTGAGGACGGTGAAACTCGTGGCGGAGGCGGAGGCGACGCGCTGGGAGGCGGCGGTCTCGGTGCCGGCGAAGCCGCCGCGGAGGGTCATGTAGCTCTTGAGCGCGAAGGTCGCGAGGCGCTGGCTGGGTGTGGGCGAGGCGCTGACGATGGGTGTGTAGACGCCGGTCTTTATCCAGATCTCGGCGGGGTTTTCGGCGGTGGGGTTGGTGGCCTGGAGGGCGGTTTGGAGGGAGTTGTAGGCGGTGGCCCAAGATTGGCCGTTGCCGCCGGAGGACGCGTCGGCGCGCACGTAGACGATCTGGGTGGCGGCGTAGGCCGGCGTGAGGCCGAGCGCGAAGAGGACGAGCAGGCAAAGGCCGAACAGATAACGAAGCGGACGCGATGCGGGCGCGGCGAAGCGAGGGGCGAAGGACTGGCGGACCATGCCAATACCTTACAAAACGAAAGATGAAGAAAACGTGAAGGCGTGCCGAGCCCTCTCGCGGAGGGCGTTTCGGTTTAGCGGAAGTGCCGGATTTTCAGATGGAAAGGGCGCGGCGGATTTTTGCCTGCGGCCGCTACGGGGCTGGTGGCGGAGGCGGCGGAGGGGGAGGGG
>CBIHRE010000713.1:0-2600 GCA_966212385.1 uncultured Akkermansia sp.
TGTCGCGGCTCATCGGGCGCTCGCCTTGGAGGACGACGATTTCCACGCCGGGCTGGTTGTCCGAGTAGGTGGAGAACACCTGCGACTTCTTAGTCGGGATGGTGGTGTTGCGCGAAATCATCGGCGTCGAAACGCCGCCGGCGGTCTCGATGCCGAGGGTGAGCGGGGTGACGTCGAGGAGGAGGACGTCCTTCACGTCACCCTTGAGCACGCCGCCTTGGATGGCCGCGCCGATGGCGACGACCTCGTCGGGGTTGACGCCCTGGTGGGGCTGCTTGCCGGCGAGCTGCTTGGCGATGTCGACGACCTTGGGCATGCGGGTCATGCCGCCGACGAGCACGAGTTCGTCGATGTTGGCGGAGGTGAGCTCGGCGTCCTTGAGGCAGTTCTTGAAGGGGGCGACGCAACGCTCGAAGAGGCGCTCGCAGATCTGCTCCATCTTCGCGCGGGTGAGTGAAATGGTGAGGTGCTTCGGACCGGAGGCGTCGGCGGTGATGAAGGGCAGGTTGATGTCGTAGCTCTGCGCGGAGGAGAGCGCGATCTTGGCCTTCTCGGCCTCTTCCTTGAGGCGCTGGAGGGCCATCGGGTCCTTGCGAAGGTCGATCTGGTTCTCGGCCTTGAAGGAGTCGACGAGCCAATTGATGAGGGCCTCGTCCCAGTTGTCGCCGCCGAGATGGGTGTCGCCGTTGGTGGCCTTCACCTCGAAGACGCCGTCGCCGATCTCGAGGACGGAGACGTCGAAGGTGCCGCCACCGAGGTCGAACACGGCGATCTTCTCGTCCTTCTTCTTGTCGAGGCCGTAGGCGAGCGAGGCGGCGGTGGGCTCGTTGATGATGCGCTTCACGTCGAGGCCGGCGATCTTGCCGGCGTCCTTGGTGGCTTGGCGCTGGGCGTCGTTGAAGTAGGCGGGGACGGTGATGACCGCCTCGGTGATCTTGGTGCCGAGGTAGGCTTCGGCGTCGGCCTTCAGCTTGCCGAGCACGAACGCGGCGATCTGCTGCGGAGCGAATTGCTCTGTCTTGTCGCCGACCTGCACCTCGATGTAGGCGTCGCCGTTCTTGCCGGCCACGACCTTGTAGGGGAGGTTCTTCGCCTCTTCGCTCACCTCGGTGAACTTGCGGCCGATGAGGCGCTTGGCGGAGAAAATGGTGTTCTTGGGGTTGGTGACGGCCTGGCGCTTGGCGGCTTGGCCGACGACGCGCTCACCGGTCTTGGTGAAAGCGACGATGGACGGCGTGGTGCGCGCGCCTTCCGCGTTGGGGATGACGACCGGCTCGCCGCCTTCCATGACGGACATGCAGGAGTTGGTCGTGCCGAGGTCGATGCCGAGAATGTAGTGGGCCATGATGCGCGAAATTTAGCAGCCCACGTGCACAATACCCGATCGGCCTCGTTATCCTTTAATAACCAGTGCCTAATAAATTTCACCCCCTTGAGACCAAGGCTCCGCGGACCGAGACAAAAGGGACACCCTGGCACACTCGGTGCCTCTGATGGCTCATTTTTGCGACAAGCTTGGCATACCGGGACGCCGCTCTCTAGGGCGTAATTTAGCGGTCAAAGCGGCCTGTTGCGAAGGGTCCCGACGTCGCTCAGGTTCGGTGCATGGAACTCGATGCCACCCTTCCCGACGAAGTCGCGGTGATGACCCTGCCGGGCGTGGCGTTTTTCCCGCAAGCCCTGTTGCCCCTTCACATTTTCGAGCCCCGCTACCGGCAGATGCTGCGCGACTCCCTTGACTCGCACCGGCTCTTCGCCGTCGCCGGGCTCAACGCGACGCGCTCCAAAAAGGCCTACGAACCGCTTTATCGCGTCGCCACCGTCGGCATCGTGCGCGCCTGCCAAGGCCGCGAGGACGGCACCTCCAACCTACTCCTCCAAGGCCTCACTCGCGTCGAGGTGACCGCGATCCTCGGCGAGGAGCCTTATCGTCGGATTAAAATCCGCGCCCTGAACAGCACGGCCGGGGCTACCGAAGAGGAAAACGAAAAGCTCCGTGCCCGGCTTTCCCGCCTGCTCGGCACCCGCCTGCGGCTAAGCGGCGAAGGGGCGAACGATCTCACCAAGTTTCTTCGTTCGATCAAAGATCCCGAAACCTTCGTCGACCTCGCCGCCTTCAACCTTTGCAACGATGCACGCCTCAAGCAGCGCCTGCTCGAAACGCTAAACATCCGCGATCGCATCGAACTCTTCTGCGATTGGGCCCGCCGCGACGTGGAATCTCTGCGTCTGCGCAGGACGCTCCAAGGCAACCTCGCCGACGAAGACATCGCCAACAACTGAGAGCCCAAGGCCG
Source organism: uncultured Akkermansia sp. (assembly GCA_966212385.1). Taxonomy (GTDB): domain Bacteria; phylum Verrucomicrobiota; class Verrucomicrobiia; order Opitutales; family Opitutaceae; genus IMCC26134_A. The sequence goes on from CBIHRE010000713.1 coordinate 2,297, forward strand.
GCGACAGCCCAAAGCCAAGGCGCGCGCCATTCGGCCCCGCCCCTCGCCGCGCGGATTTTGCGCGTCACCTCCCCGGCCAAGGCATGCGCAGACCCCATCGACGCGGCTAATGCAGCCGGGGCGCGTCCACTTCAAGCCGCCGCCCGTGGCCGCTCCCGCCTCGCCACCGGAGTCGTTTTCGCCGAAACATCCGCTGCGATCATTGCCGGCATCTTCGCGCCGGAATGCCACCGCGCAAAACGACCCAACGACCACCCCGCATGAAGACCCGTCGCTGTTTCCTCCAACTCATCCCCGTCACCCG
>CBIHRE010000714.1:0-2593 GCA_966212385.1 uncultured Akkermansia sp.
GACCACGATCACGAAGGCGATCAACGGCTTCGCGACCAGCACCACCGTCACCACCCCGAGGGTCAGCATCGGCTCGGCCAGCAGCACCCGAAAATCGAAAAGCATGCCCACCGACACGAAGAACAAAACCGCGAACGCGTCACGCAAGGGCAGCATCTCCGCGCCCGCCTGCGTGCTGAACTTCGACTGCCCCACGAGCATGCCCGCGAGGAAGGCGCCCAGCGCCATCGAGGCCCCGAAAGCCGCGTAGGCCGCCGTCGCCACCGCGATCGACATCACCAGCACCGCCAGCGTGAACAGCTCCGGCGAACGCAGCCGCGCCACGCGCAAGAGCAACCAGGGCACGAGCCTCGATCCGACCACCGCGACCACCGCGCCGAGCGCGAGCAGTTTGCCCACCGCGAGCCCCGCCGCGACCAGCACGCCGCCGATGCCGCCGCCGCCCTCGGAGCCGGCCTCGCCGCCTCCGCCCACGCCCGCCTCCACGATCAGCCAGCCCACCGCGACGTGGCCGGACGGCGTCTCCAGACAACGGTTGTCCATCAACACGCGCAGAAGCACCACCGTGCTCGCCACCGCCGTCGCCATGCCCAGCACCGCGCCCGCCATCCAGGTCCAGCCGAGCCAGTGCGCGACCGCCATCGACGCGACCGTCGCGACCGCGCTCTGCCCCAGCGCGCCCGGGATCGCGATCGAGCGCACCGCCAGCAGGTCCTTCAGGTGGAAATGCAGGCCGACGCCGAACATCAGCAGGATCACGCCGATTTCCGCCAGCTGCCCCGCGATCGCGAGATTGCCGACAAAGCCCGGCGTGTGCGGTCCAGCCGCGATGCCCGCCAGCAAATAGCCCACGATGGGCGAGAGCCCGAGGCGTTTCGCGAGGATTCCAAAAAAGAGCGCGGCGGTGAAACCGAACGCGATGGTGGTGATGAGAGAAATGTCATGCATGGGGGTGGTCCCTTTCCGACGGAATACGTCCGTCCTCGCTCGGCCGCGGCGCGTCTTCGCACGACGCTCCGCGGCCTCTGTGTTTTTCTTGGTCCGTATGTCGCACGCCGATCCCTCGCGCGAGGGTCTGCGGATTGAATTTCGATTGGGTTCTCGCCAGCCGCGCCTTCGCGCCGCGGGCCAGGCGGCGGGAGCGGCTTAAATCAAAAGCCGCACCACGCCGGGCCTTGATCGGCTTTCCGTCGGCACGGCATGCAAGCCGGTCGAAACCGGCGCCGCCGACGGACGCCGACACGTCCCCGGTTCGCTTCGCAGCGCCCACGCGAGCATCGGCAGAGGCCGCGCCGGCACGGTCTTCGCCGCCGCCGCGAGCGGGCATCCCTGCCCGCCCCGCGCGCCGGAAAGCCACGCCGCGCCGGATTTCGCCGCGCCGCACCACTTGGCCGCGCCGCTCTCCGCCCCCGCGTCGATATGCACCGCCTCGCCCGTCGCCCCAAGGAGCGGCAGAAAGAAGGCGCACAACAACGCGCAGGCGAATTTGAGCCAGCCGGCGAACATCGCGCCTACCCACCTGCGGCCGCCCGCGCGTGTCAACGTCCGGAGCCAGCTTCCGCAAAAAAATCTCGTCCGCAGGCCCGGGCCTCCGTTTCGGCGCCGGCCTCCCGCGCACGGCGCCCGCCCACCATTTCCCAAAGGACGCGTAGCCCGCCCGGGCCTCGATGCGGCACAATCGCGGCCCTCAACCCGTTCACCACATGGGCTACGATCACCTCCCGACGCTCGAAGAATCCTTCCGCTGGTATGGCCCTGGCGATCCCGTGCCGCTCGCCCACATCCGGCAAACCGGCGCCACCGCCGTCTTCACGTCGCTGCACCAGATCCCCTACGGCGAAGTCTGGCCGCGCGAAGCCATCCGCGCCCGCCTCGCCAAGCTTCAGTCCGCCGGCCTGCGCTGGACCGCGGTCGAATCCGTGCCCGTCCACGAAGACATCAAGACCGGCGCCGGCGAGGTCGCCGCGAAACTCGAGGCCTACGCCCAGACCCTGCGCAACCTCGCCGCCGAGGGAGTGCGCACCGTCGTCTACAACTTCATGCCCGTCCTCGACTGGGTGCGCACCGACCTGCGGCATCGGCTCCCCGACGGCTCCGAATGCCTGCTCTTCGACCCGGTCAAATTCGCCGCCTTCGAGATCCACGCCCTCAAACGCCCCGGCGCCGCCGACGACTACACCGCCGGCCAGCTCGATGCCGCCGAAGCGTTTTGGCACTCCCTCGCTCGCGACGAACGGGCGGAGTTCATCGCCGGCCTCACCGACGTTTTCCCCGGCTGCAAACTCGGTCTCGGCCTCGATGCCATCCGCGCCATGCTCGCCCGCTACGCCGACCTCGGCGAAGCCGGCCTGCGCGCCAACCTGAGGCGCTTCCTCGAACACGTCGTGCCGGTCGCCGAGGAGGCCGGCGTCCGCCTCGCCATCCACCCCGACGACCCGCCCTTCCCCATCCTCGGACTGCCGCGCATCCTCTCCACCGCCGGCGACGTGGAAAAGCTCTTCGCCTCCGTCGGCTCGCCCTCCAACGGCCTCTGTTTCTGCGCCGGCTCCTTCAGCGTGCGCCCCGACAACGATCTCCCCGCCATGGTGCGCCG
>CBIHRE010000715.1:0-2580 GCA_966212385.1 uncultured Akkermansia sp.
ACGGCGGGACGGGATACCTGTTCAATCCGACGGTGGCGGCGGACCAATACGCCCGGGATTATGCGGCCATATCCGACGCCCGCTACAGCAACCCGGACAACAATCTGGTCGAGGGCTCATCCGTCTTCGTCTTGCCGCGCTACATCTTCCTGCACCCGGCTTATCAAACCTACCGCGACACCGCCCACTTGCTGTTTGAAGGATGCAAGACTGGAGCGGGCCAGCTTAAGCTGGTTATCTTGAACCAGAACGATCAGGAAATCGGCGAAGGTCCCGGCGTGTGGATGGACATCAAGCAGCCGCATGAATTTATCGAGCGCTTCAGTTGTGGCGACGCCCATCTGGGGGATGTGGTGCCGGTTTATCGCCACGCTGGGTCAACCGATTTTCCGGCGCCGGTCAAAGACGAGGAGCGTGATTATGTTCTATACGTTCATGGCTACAACATGGATGAATTTGAGAAACAGCGCTGGATTGAGACCACTTACAAACGCCTCTACTGGCTGAGCTACAAAGGACGCGTCGGCGGCTTCACCTGGCCTTGCTCGCAATCCGCGCCACCCTTCGACGCGAGCGAGGAAAGGGGCTGGCAATCGGCTGTGCAGCTGAAGGCCCATTTGGAAAACCTGAAAGCACGCGGCTACCGTGTGCATGTGCTTGCGCACAGCCAAGGCAACGTAGTGATGGGCGAAGCGCTGCGGCAAGCTGGCCCCGGCGCGGCGTTAGCTACGACTTACATCGCCACGCAAGCGGCGGTCGCTGCCTCGGCCTACAACGCGGGCGCACCGCTCATGCCCGATCCCGGCACCGGCACTCCCGACGTTTACACCACCTATCCGCCCACGGGCCGCCCCTACTTCGATACAACGGACATGGACGGCGCAGCGACGCGCTACGTGAACTTCTACAATCGCAACGATTACGCACTATCAAGCACCAGCGGAAACATCGTGAGCTGGGAGCAAGATCAGGAATTGAAGCCGAATAACGGCTACAATTGGAGCGTTGTGCATGGCTTCTACAAAGGGTTGGTGCCATTCCAGACGAGCTACACGTTCCCAACAGATCGCTTCGCTATCTTCAGTTTCTGCGCTGAAGCAAAGTCACTCGCGCTGGGCACGATTCCCACCGGCGGCGTCTTCACCAGCTTCGCCAATATGGCGAGTAGCTACAGCTATGGCTCGCACCACATCTACCACAGCGGTCAGTTCCGCGCGTCGATGGCGGAGCGGTATGAATATTGGATCGGGCTGCTCGATGCCGCCTTTATTCCACACATCACGCCATGAAAAAAAGCCTACCAATCTTGCTCCTGGCGGTGTTGCTGCTCGCCGTCGCTTGGTGGTTGCTGCGCGCCCCTGCAAGTAATCCCGCTCCCGTGCCGCTTGCGCCCGCGCCTACGGAAAACGTGCCCGCTGCCTCTGCAACGAACGAGCCTAGAACTGGCGCACAGCCAACCAGCGAAGAGGCATACGAGGCCAAGCGGCTCACCGAGACGCGCGAGCGCGGGCGGAGTTCCAATCAGCCCATCCGTTTTTATGGGAAGGTCATCGACCAGCACGGCGAGCCGATACCGGACGTGAAAGTGACCATGGGGTTGCGCACCTTCAAGGAGCCCCTTCCTGGCGTGATGGGCGATGGTCATGATTCCTTGGTGCTCACGACGAATGCCGAAGGGCGTTTTGAAATCACCGATGCCAAGGGTTCCGTGCTGGAAATGCGCGCACTGGACAAGCCTGGCTACGAGGCTTCAACGACCAGCATCAACCGTGGATCCTACCGCTATTGGGCGCACCCGAGTGAAGGCCCATACCGACCCAATGCCGACGCCCCGGAAATCTTCCGCATGTGGAAGAAGCAGGGCGCGGAGACGCTCGTTCGAAAAGGCATCAGCGCATCTCTTCGCTGTGACGGGACGCCCTCGACCTTTGACTTAGCCAATGGCCGCGCGACTAGCAGCGGTGATTTGCGGGTTACGTTAGTGCGTGACCCCGTGTATATTAAGCCTGGCCAAAGGAACTACGATTGGCAGCTTACCATCGAATCATTAGGCGGCGGGCTTAGTGAATCCGATGACGAACAGATGTATCTAGCACCGCTCGAAGGCTATAAGCCAAAATTAGTCATCCATATGCCGGCCAACGCCCCCGATTGGACGGATGAGAAATCATTGAGGCTTTATATAAAGCTCAAGGATGGGAAGCAGTATGCACGGGCTGAAATTAAAGCCCTGATTGGTGCCGCGAGGGAAACCACGCCGTTTTACATCACGTCGTTCATAAACCCATCCGGGAGCCGGAATCTGGAATACGACTCGGCGCAGAACATTATCAAAGACCCGCCACCGAGAACGAGGACGGCAACGCCGACGCCCTGACGCGGGCGAAACGTCCTCAATGATCCAAGCGGCACACGCCGCGCCAGCCCTGCGGTCTGTCACGTCGTCTGCTTGCTCCTCCGCTCTCGCTTCGTCCGCAGGAGTGTAGCCCCGCCGGGGCCGGCCCACGCGGCAGGCATGCCGGGGAGTGGCGGCCCTCCTGTCGGACCCGCGCCGTCCCGTCAGGGGGGGCCGGGGGCGGG
>CBIHRE010000716.1:0-2561 GCA_966212385.1 uncultured Akkermansia sp.
GTTGGCGTAGTTGCCGACGGCGGCGTGCACGACGGTGGCGTCGGTCGCGCCGGTGAAGGTGAGGAACTGCTCGAACTGGTGGCTGCCGATGTCGCAAAGGATGCCGCCGTATTGCTCCTTCTTGAAAAACCAATCGGGGCGCCCGGTGCCGAGGCGGTGCGGGCCGAAACCGATCACCTGGACGACGCGTCCGATGACGCCCTGTTGCACGAGATCGGTGGCGAACATCGCCGATTCGACGTGGAGGCGCTCGCTGAAATAGCAGGCGTATTTGCGGCCGGTGCGGGCGACGGTCGCCTGCGCCTCGGCGAGTTGGAGCAGGCTGGTGAAGGGCGTCTTGTCGGTGAAGTAGTCCTTGCCGGCGTCCATGACGCGGCAACCGATGGGGCCGCGCTGGTTCGGGATCGCGGCGGCGGCGACGAGCTTGATCTCGGGGTCGTCGAGGATCTGGTCGAGCGAGCGGGCGACTTTGGCGCCGGGGTGGCGCGCGGCGAGCCCCTCGGCCTTGGCGGTGTCGGGATCGTAGACCCACTTGAGCACGGCGCCCGCCTCGACGAGGCCGTTGCATTGGCCGAAAATGTGGCCGTGGTCGAGGTGCGCGGCGGCGAAGACGAACTCCCCGGGTTTCACCACGGGGTTGGGTTTGCCCTGCGGGGCGTAGTTCATGCCGTCGGATTTCTGGCTCATGGGCGGAGGGAGCTAGGAGCTGGGAGGGAGGAGCCGGAGCCTGAAAAGCGGCGACCGCCGCGCCAAGGGGAGCGGCGGTCGAACAGTTGGATAATCCGTCCGCCGAGCGGATGCGCGGGCGATGCGCGGCGCATTCCCGGAGCTAGGCGGCGCCTGCGGCCTTGGTTTTCTCCGCGAGCTCCTTGATGGCGCGCTCGATCGGGCGGCGCGCGCCTTTGTCCATGCGATCGATGAAGAGCGTGCCGTTGAGGTGGTCGACCTCGTGCTGGATGCAGCGCCCAAAGAGGCCGTTGCAAACGAGCGTATGGGGCGTGCCCTGGGCGTCCTGGTAGGTGACGCGGATGAGATCGGGCCGGGAAACGTCGCCGCGGATGTCGGGGAAAGACAGGCAGCCTTCCTCGTAGGAGGTCTTGGCCGAGGGGAGGAGCTCCACCTTAGGATTCGCGATCACCATGGGCATGATGAGCTCGAGCGGCGGCTGGGCACCGTCGAGTTCCCACGAAAAGTCGCGGTCGGTCTCGCGGAGGTCGACGACGCAAAGCTGTATCGCGCGGCCGATTTGCTGGGCGGCGAGGCCGATGCCGCGCGCCTCATGCATGGTTTTCACCATATCGGCGGAGAGCTTGGTGAGCTCGGTGTCAAAAGTGGTTACTGGCGCGCCCTTTTGGCGGAGCACCGGGGCGTTGTAGTGAACAATCGCGAGCGACATGGGTCGGTAGAGGAACGAAAAAGCCGTCAATCGGGGCGAGCGTGGATTTGCCCTCCCGCCCCGCAAACCAATAGTGCCCGCGCGATGAACACCGCCGCCTCCCCCGCTCCCTCCGCCCGCCGCGCCGCGCCGGCCTGGGCGTGGCTGGGCGCGGCGGCGGGCGTCGCGCTCATGCTCGCGGCCTGGGCCATGCCGGTGCATCTGCGCTCCCTCGCGCCGGCCTTGCTAGCGCGCGCCGGCGCGGGGACCCCCTCGCTCTCCGATCTCGCCGAGGCGCGGCTCGACTCGGCTCAACCCGGCGCCGCGGCCCTGCTCCTCGCCGGCGCGCGCGCGGCGGAGGCGCCGGCTTCCGAGGTGTCGGGGCTGGAGACCGCGTTGAAAACCTTCGCGCAACGCGAGCCGGTGCTCGCGGTGTGGGGCGGCGAAGATCCGTTTTTGCTCCCGCTCACGCGCCAGCCCGCGGCCCGCGCGGCGGCGGCCAAGGGCGAGAGCGCGCCAGTGCTGCGCTTTTTCGTGACCGCGGACGCGCGCACGGCGCTGCGGGGATTTTTGGCCAACTCCCGCATCGCCGCGGTGCGCGACACGCTCGCGCTGGCCGACCTGAAGGACACCGGTCGCTTCGTGCCGGCCGGCCGCGCCGGCGGGCAGACCTACGAGGCGCTCGTGCTGCTCGCCGCGCTCTTGCAGCAGGGCGAGCATCTCTCGCCCGCCATGGCGCGCGCCTGGCGCGACGAGGCACGGGCCGCCCTTTCGCGCGGCTCGCTCGGCGACACGCTGGAGCCGATGTTGATCGACCTGCTCGCGCTCGGGCGGCGGCTCGACTGGCGGCAACTCACCACCAGCGTCGGCGGCGTCGAGACCCGCGAGGCCTGGGCCGAGCTCGGACGGCTGACGCGCGCCGGCGGGGACGCGTTCACCCTCACGCTGGCGGCCGCGCTGGCCGACGGCGCCGCGGCCAATTCCACCGAACGCGCGATCGCCTACCGGCGCCTGCACGCGGCCGATGCGGACGCCGACCTGCGGCTCGCCTTGCGAGAAGGCCAGGGCGCGCTGCGTCTCCTGCTCGACCGCGGCGTGCCGGTGAACCGCCAACCTGCGCCCGCGCCGGAGCCGCTGGTGGAGCTGGCGCTTTTGCACCCGGGCTGGGCGCTGGCCCTGCGCTACG
>CBIHRE010000717.1:0-2555 GCA_966212385.1 uncultured Akkermansia sp.
CGCCGGCGCTTCCCACACCCTCTTCATCAAGACAAACGGCTCCCTCTGGGCCATGGGTGCCAACTCATACCGACAACTGGGCGACGGCACCATCGTCCCCCGTTACAGTCCCGTCCAGATCACCACCGGCGTCACTTCCGTCTCCGCCGGCTATGACCATACCCACTTCGTCAAAACCGACGGCTCACTCTGGGCCGTGGGCAACAACTCCTTCGGCAAACTCGGCGACGGAACCACCGCCAATCGCGCTTCTCCCGTTCAGATCGCCACCGGCATCTCCTCGGCATCCGCCGGGTTTCAACACTCCCTGTTCCTGGCACAAACCCATGCAGTCACCTTCGACCTCGGCTCGCATGCCACCCGTGCCGGCGGCGGCGCATTGAGCCAAACCGTGATTCACGGTGCCTCGGCCACCCCGCCTACCCTGAATGTCTCCCCTGGCTGGACGTTCACCGGCTGGAATCCCGCCTTCACCTCCGTCACCGCGGACTTGGTCGTCACCGCCCAATACAGCCCGACGCCAGTGGCTTTCGCGGATTGGGCGACGAACAAAGGCCTCGTTTCGGCCGAGGCCGCGCCTTCCGCCGACCCCGACGCCGACGGCGTGCCCAACCTGCTCGAATACCTCTTCGGCACTTCGCCCGCCCTCTCCGGCTCCGCCTCCGTCCCCACCCTCGCGCGAGGCTCGCTCGACGGTCAACCCGCCCTGCTCTTCACCCATCGCCGGGCCAAGAACTCGCTCGCCACGGTGGCCTACCAAACCACATCCAACCTCGGCGCCCCCGATTCCTGGACCGCCGTCACCCCGATCTCCACCATCGTCGATTCCGACGTGGACCACGACGGCTTGGTCGAACTCGTCACCGTTTCCATCCCTCTCCCTGCCGCCACCCCGGGCCTCTTCGTCCGCATCCAAGTCACGCAATAGCACGGCGGAGGTCGTCCGTTTCCCTGCTCTGATCCGGAATCGCGCGATTGCGCGGGCTTTCCGCCATCGCCAAGGTTCCCGCCCTTGCCCGCCTCTAAAAAGAAAATCACCGCCGCCCAAGTCCGCCGCGACTTCAACGACCTACGCGCCGTCGTCCACTACGCCAAAGCCGCGCACGAGATCGGCCTCTGGGCCAGCGAGCGCATCATGATCGAGCGCCACTTTACCGACAAATCCGTCCCGCTCCTCGAGGCCGGTTGCGGCGCCGGCCGCGTCTGCGTTGCCCTCCACGCCCTCGGCTACCATAACCTCGTCGCCTTCGACTTCGCCCAGGAACTCGTCGACCAAGCCGTCGCGCTCGCCGCCGAACGCGCCGCGCCCATCGAGTTTCACCACGCCGACGCCACCAAGCTCGCCGCCCACCCCGCCTTCCGAGCCCCCGACGCATCGCTCGCAACCCCGCGCTTTCAGGGCGCGTTTTTTCTCTTCAACGGCCTCATGCAGATTCCGCTGCGCCGCAACCGCCGCCGCGCCCTCCGCCAGCTCGCCGCCGTTTGCCTCCCCGGAGCCCCCTTCCTCTTCACCACCCACGACCGAGATCATTCGCCCGCCGAGCGCGCCTCGTGGCGCCTCGAAGCCCGCCGCTGGGCCGAAGGCAAACAAGACCCGCGACTCCGTGAATTCGGCGACCGACGCTTCAGCGACGACTGCGGCGACACCTTCATGCACCTGCCCGACCGCGCCGAGATCCTCGCCGACCTCGCCGCCACCGGCTGGCGACATGTGGAGGACCACCTGCGTCGCGACCTTGCGAAAGAATCCGCCGCCGTCCGCGCCTTTTCCGACGAGTGCCGTTTTTGGGTCGCCCGCCGCACCTGATTTTGGGCCACAAACCGGCTCCAAACGCGCAAGACCAACCCGCTTATGCGGTTTGCGCCTTCTGCGCCGTTTGTGGCCGTTTCTCCGGCTTCCTTTTGAGCCCGTTCGTGCTTTTGTGTCCGACCTGACATGCCGCCCATCACCGACCGCACTTGGCTCTGGCTCGCCGCCGCCTGCTATCTCGCCGGCGCCGCGCTCGGCACGCTCTCACTCATCCGCGAGCGCAAGCACTCCCGCGCGGTCATGTATCTCATCCTCGCCGCCGGATACGCCTTCCAGACCTTCGGCCTCTACCTCCGCGGCATGGCCGTGAAGGGCTGCCCTCTCGGCAACACCTTCGAACTTCTCCAATTCACGGCCTGGTCCGCCGCATCGCTCTATCTCGTGGTGGGGCCCGCCTTCCGCCTCAGCCTCCTGGGCTACGGCACCGCCCTGCTCTCCGCCGGCCTCTCGACATCCGCCCTCCTCGTCCCGGCCTTGGACGCCGCCAAACGCACGCATATCTTCGGAGGGAACTCATGGATCGAGTTTCACGCCGCGCTCGCCCTCTTCAGCTACGGGGTCTTCGGGCTTCTCGCCCTGGTCTCCGGAATGTATTGGATCCGAGACTACGGCCTGCGCCGCAAGCATGTCGGCGGCGCCTACGTTTTCCTGCCCTCGATCCGGGACCTCGACCACATCGGCCTGCGCCTGCTCGCCGCCGGCGTCGCTCTGCTCGCCGCCTCGCTCGCCGTCGGCTCGGTCTGGT